>NZ_DBHKZA010000061.1:23519-27371 GCF_057314935.1 Achromobacter sp. | reverse complement strand
GCCCCCACGAACGCCGCACGGAGAGTCATATGGACACTAAATGGCTGGAAGACTTCGTCGCCCTATCGAAGTCGCGCAACATGTTCCAGGCGGCCGAGGCGCGCAGCGTGACGCATCCGGCGTTCGGGCGACGCATCAAGGCGCTGGAGGAGTGGGCGGGCGTGCCGCTGGTGGAACGCGGCCATCAGGCCACCACCCTGAACCCCGCGGGGCGCAGCATGCTGGCTGCCGCCATCGACGTGCTGGACATCCTGCGCGACACGCGCCAGGCGCTGCAGAAGCCGGAGCAGGAGCGCAACCGCAAGATCACCATCGCCTCGGGCAAGACGCTGGCGCATTCCGTGCTGCCGGGCGTGATGGCCAGCGTGCAGCAGGGCATGCCCGCGTTCCAGCTGAAAGTCATCACCACCACGCTGAACTACGGCGTGGACATGCTGGCGGACGGCGAGGTGGATTTCCTGTTGTGCCACGCGCACGAGCCGCTCTACGCGAAGATCGACAACCCCGGCTACCGGTGCCGCCGCGTCGGCGCCGACAAGCTGGTGGCCGTCAGCGCGCCCGTCAACCCGGGCGGACGCCATCCGCGCCATGCCGTGCCCAAGCTGGCTTCGGACCCGGCCGTGCCGTTCCTGGCCTACGCGGACAGCATGTCGCTGGGCCGCATCCTGCATGACCGCCTGCGCGGGCTTTGCGTGGTGCCGCTGCTGCAGACCATGTATGAATCCGATCTGGCCGACGCCTTACATGCGATGGCGCGCCAGGGTTTCGGCCTGGCCTGGTTGCCGCATACCCTGGTAGAAGCCGACCTGCGGGCCGGCACGCTGGTGCGCGCCGACAGCGCCCGCAACGACATCCATATGGAGATCCGCCTGTACCAGTCGGTGGACAATGCCAAGCCGCTGGCGCGCCAGGTATGGAGCCGGATCGAGGCCTACGCGGCCCGATGACGACACCGTTTTCGCGACTTTGCAGATCAAACGGGGACAAAAGATGCCGCCGGCCCCGCACAGGCATAAAATAGAAAATTACCCATTCCCCGCACACACAGGATCCCGCGCCATGAACGCACGTATCCCCGAAGACGCACTGCCGCCCACCCTGGACCCCAAGGCCCTCCAGGAATTTGTCGACGACAAATGGGATAACGAGATCATCCCCGCGCTGACCGACTACATCGCCGTGCCCGCCAAGAGCCCGGCGTTCGACGCCGACTGGGAAAAGAACGCGTTCATCGAGCGCGTGGTGCGCGATGCGGCGCAATGGGTCGAAGCGCAGAAGGTGTCGGGCCTGAAACTGGAAGTGGTGCGTCTGCCGGGCCGCACGCCCGTCATCTTCTTCGACGCGCCCGCCACCCGCAGCGACAACGGCGACACCGTGCTGCTGTACGGCCACCTGGACAAGCAGCCGGAGTTCTCGGGCTGGCGCGCCGGCCTGGGCCCGTGGACCCCCAAGTACGAAGACGGCAAGCTGTATGGCCGCGGCGGCGCGGATGACGGCTATGCCGTGTACGCCTCGCTGACCGCCATCATGGCGCTGGACAAGCAGGGCATCCCGCGTCCGCGCTGCGTGGGCATCGTCGAGACCTGTGAAGAATCCGGCAGCTATGACCTGCTGCCTTATGTGGACGCGCTGCGCGACCGCCTGGGCAACGTCGCCCTGGTGGTGTGCCTGGATTCGGGCGCCGGCAACTATGACCAGCTTTGGATGACCACGTCGCTGCGCGGCATGGTGTCGGGCACGCTGGAAGTCCAGGTGCTGGACGAAGGCGTGCACTCGGGCGACTCCAGCGGCGTCGTGCCGTCGTCGTTCCGCATCCTGCGCCATCTGCTTGACCGCCTGGAAGACAGCGGCACCGGCCGCCTGTTGCCGCAAAGCCTGCACTGCGAGATCCCCGCCGAACGCATCGAACAGGTGTCCGCCACCGCGCGCATCCTGGGCGACGAAGTCTGGCGCCGTTTCCCCTGGAGCTGCGGCGCGGAAGGCGGCTTCGTGCTGCCGATGACGACCGAACCCGAACAGGCCCTGTTGAACCGCACCTGGCGTCCGACCCTGTCGGTGACCGGCGCCGAAGGCCTGCCGCCGCTGTCCAGCGCCGGCAACGTGCTGCGCCCGCGCACCGCGTTCAAGCTGTCGCTGCGCCTGCCGCCGCTGGTGGACGCCGTGGCCGCCTCGCAAGAAATCAAGGAATTGCTGGAAGCCGACGCGCCCTACAACGCCAAGGTCATCTTCAAGGCCAATGAAGGCGCCGCCACCGGCTGGAATGCCCCGGCCTCCGTGCCGTGGCTGACCCAGGCCCTGGACGCCGCGTCCCAGCAGTACTACGGCCAACCCTGCGGCTACATCGGCCAGGGCGGCACGATCCCGCTGATGAGCATCCTGCAAAAGGGCTTCCCCAAGGCCCAGTTCATGGTTTGCGGCGTGTTGGGCCCCAAGTCCAACGCCCACGGCCCCAATGAATTCCTGCACGTGCCCTACGGCAAGAAGCTGACCGCAGCCGTCGCCCAAACCATGGCGGCCATGCCGGCTGCCTGACGCACCCGCACGCCCCACAGAGCGCGGGCCGCCAGGCCTTGCGCTCTTTCTTTTTTCAGGACTGACCCGATGATTTCCACTTCCGACGCCTACGCCAACGTGGTTGCCGAAACCCGCGATTGGCTGACCAAGGCCGTGATCGGCCTGAACCTCTGTCCGTTCGCCAAAGCGGTCCAGGTCAAGGACCAGATCCGCTTTGCCGTCAGCGACGCCACCGACGCCGAGGGCGTGCTAACCGACCTGCAGGACGAACTGGCGCTGCTGGCCGAAACCGACCCGGAAAAGATCGACACGACCTTGCTGATCATCCCGGACGCGCTGGACGACTTCCTGGATTTCAACGATTTCGAAGAGCTGTCCGACCGCTTGCTAAAGCGCATGCGCCTGGTGGGCGAGCTGCAGGTGGCTACCTTCCACCCGCTGTTCCAGTTTGCCGATACGCAGCCCGACGACATCGAGAACTACACGAACCGGTCGCCGTACCCCATCCTGCACCTCTTGCGCGAAGACAGCATCGACCGCGCGGTGGAGTCCTTCCCGGACGCGGCCGAGATCTATGAAAAGAACATCGACACGATGAACAAGCTGGGCCTGGAAGGCTGGAAGAAGCTGATGACCAAGGCCTGACGGCCGGGTTTGACCGCTGGCGGGGGAGACCTTCCCGGGATATCCCTAAATGGCGGACGAATCAGATTGCATACAACATACCGTTTCCTTGCTGGAGACCCGTATGCGAATGAATCGCCGCCACGCCCTGGGCGCGCTTGCCGCGCTGCCCCTGATGTCCCGTCCCGTCTGGGCCCAGAGCACCTTCCCCACGCGCTCCGTGCGGCTGCTGGTGGGCTTTGCGCCCGGCGGCCTGACCGACATCGCCGCCCGCGCGCTGGCCGAACGCATGGGCAAGACGCTGAAGCAGACCGTGGTCGTCGAAAACCGCCCGGGCGGCCAGGCCATCATCGCGACGGTGGCCGTGGCGCGTGCCGAGCCGGATGGCTATACGCTGGGGTTCGCCGGCACCAACGGCATGATCCTGAACCCCTTGCTGTACAACAACCTGCCGTACCAGCAGTCGGACTTCAAGCAACTGGGATCGATGGGCAAGTCGCCCATGCTCTTGATCGTGCACCCCGCGCTGGGCGTGAAGAACGTGCAGGAATTCATCGCGCTGGCCAAGAAGAAGCCCGGCGACATCACCTGCGCCCATGCCGGGCGCGGCGTCATCAACCACCTGGCGCTGCTGCATTTCCAGTCCAAGACCGGCACCCAGTTCCAGGACGTGCCCTACAAGGGCAGCGGCCCCGCGCTGCTGGACCTGATGGC
>NZ_DBHKZA010000061.1:18843-23419 GCF_057314935.1 Achromobacter sp. | reverse complement strand
CAGGTCATCAAGGCCAACGGCGTACCCAAGACCGATCTGAAAGCGTAAGGACACCCCGTGACTGAACAAGCCCGCATCACCGTCAATCCCGAATTCGCCCTGATCGACGTCGCCCGAGACATCCGCATCGACGGCTTTCCGGCCTACGCCTTCATCACCGTCACCGCCACCATGCAGATGTGCGGCGCCCCGTGGCGGTCGCAAGCGGTCTTCGTGGCCGGCCACGACGGCAGCCTGGACCTGGGGCGCGACAGCCCCGTCTCGGGCAGCTACGCCGAACCCTCTGCGATGGGCATCGTGTGGTCGATGGTGTGCGAAGACATGAGCCGGGTGGTGTTTCCGCCCGATCGTACGGATCCCCTGGTCATCCAGATCGAAGCGACCGACGGCAGCCGGGTTGCCTCGGCGCAGCTGGTGCAGGAATTCCTGGAAGAGGGCGTGAGCCATCGCGCGGTGCGCGGACAGGTCGGCGGCATGACGGTGTCGGGCGAACTCTATACGCCTGCTGGCCCCGGTCCGCATCCGCTGGTCATCTACATGAACGGCTCGTCAGGCGGCGTGAATGCGCCCCGCGCCGCGCTCTTCGCCGCCCGCGGATTCCAGTGCCTGGCCCTGGCCATCTTCAACTACGAGGGGCGGCCCAAGTACCTGAACGACATGCCGCTGGAATATTTCGAGCACGCGCTGCAGTGGGCGCGCGCCGAACTGGCGCCGCGCGACGGCTTCGTGGCGCTGTCGGGCATCAGCCGGGGCGGAGAGACCTCGCTGCTGGTGGCTTCGCACTATCCGGAGCTGGTCAGCGCGGTCGTGGCCTATGTGCCGTCGCCCGTCACACATGGCGTGGTCAGCGCCGGCGCGCCCGGCACCGGCCGCAACGCCCAGGTCTGGACCCGGGGCGGCCAACCGTTGCCGCACCTGTGGCAGGACAACGCCAGCGCCGATTGGGAAGCGGCCTACGCGTCCGAGCCGCCCTACCGCCAGACCCATGCGTTCTTAAGCGCGACCCGCGACGGCGCCGCGTTCGAGCGCGCCCGCATCCCGGTGGAGAACTTTCCCGGCCCGGTCATGCTGGTCAGCGCGTCCGACGACGGCTTCTGGCCCAGCACCGCCTATTCGGAAATCGTGATGCGGCAGCGCCAGTCGCACGGCCTGCCCACGTTCCATCATGTCTGCATGGGGGCGGGGCACCACGTCCACTATCCCTACTTGCCGGCCACCTTGATCAGCAAGCCGCATGCAATGTCGGGACTGTTGCTGGACGCCGGCGGCACGCCGGCCGCGAATGCTGCGGGCAACGAAGGGTCTTACATGGCCGTGCTGGAATTCTTGGGCAGGGCCGCCGGCATTTCGTAGGATGGGTGGAGCGCGTGCCGTCTCCAGCAACAACGCAGGAGCTCAGCGCGCGCAACCCATCACATATGCCGCTGCGATGTGCTCCTTGAGGGGGGCAGCCCTCACCGCTTTTACTCTTCGCTCGTCCATTCCACCTGCACGCCCAGGCTGCGCAGGTTTTCCACGAACTGCGGATGCGCCCGGCGGATCGGCGTGGCGTTGCGGATTTCAGAGCGGCCCTTGATGCTGCTGGCCACCATGAACAAGGCGATGGCAACGCGGATGATGTAGGGGCTTTCGACCACGGCCGGCGTCAGCGGATTGCCGCCAAAGGTCACCACCCGGTGCGGGTCCGATGAAAACACGTGCGCGCCGAACTTCGACAGCTCGCCCGTCCAACCCAGCGCGCCGTCGTACACCTTGTTCCAGAACATCGCGTTGCCTTCGGCGCACACGCCCAGCGCGATGAAGATCGGCAGCAGGTCCACCGGGAAGTAGGGCCATGGCGCCGCTTCGACCTTCGTCAGCACATTGCTGGTGAAGGGCGTCTGCACTTTCAGCGGGCCCGAGCGCAGCGCGCGCGACCAGCCGTCCTTGTGTTCGATCTGCACGCCGAACTTGGCGAACGTGCGGTCGATCAGCGGGAAGTTGCCCGGCGTGCGGTTGCGCACCACGACGTCTCCGCCCGTGATCGCGCCCAGCGCCAGGAAGGTGGTGATCTCGTGGAAGTCTTCTTCAAACGTGAACTCGCCGCCGCCCAAAGGCTTGCCGCCCCGGACCGTCAGCCGGGACGTGCCGATGCCGTCGATATCGGCGCCCATCATCGCCATGAAGCGGCAGAACTCCTGCACGTGCGGTTCGGACGCCGCGTTGGTCAGCGACGACTCGCCGTTGGCCGCCGCCGCGCACAACACGAAGTTCTCGGTCGTGGTGACCGACGCGTAATCCAGCCAATGATGGGTGGGTTTGAGCGCGCTGCTGCTGCGGACCAGCAGGGAACCGCTGGCGCGCTCGACCTCGCCGCCGAACGAACGGAAGATCTCCACGTGCGGATCGATCTCGCGCACGCCCAGCGTGCAGCCCTTCACGTTGTCTTCCAATCGCGCTACGCCAAAGCGGGCCAACAGCGGCGGCACCAGCATGATGGACGACCGCATTTCTTCGGGCAGGCGGTGGGCTGTGGCGTCGAACCGGGTGTGCTTGTGGTGCAGGTCCAGCGTGCGGGTGGTTTCATCCAGCCGGACTTCGCTGCCCAGCGTGCGGAAGATGTCCAGGATCTTGCGCACGTCCGTGATGTCCGGGACCCCATGCAGCTTCAACGGCTGATCGGTCAGCAGCGTGGCGCACAGGATGGGAAGCACGGCGTTCTTGTTGGCCGAAGGAATGACGCGGCCGCGCAGGGGCGTGCCACCGTGGACGATGAGGTTGGACATGGGGAGAAAGGCGGCCGGAGTGAAAAAAGAGAGGAGAGCGCGGGGAATTGTACTGGCGTCGCGCCGCCCTGATTGGGGACGGAGTATTCCAAACGTTTCAAACTGCATATATCCGCACGCGCTGTCCGCAGTCCAGCGGTTCGGCAATCCGGAATTATGGCGTGGAACCTGCACGCCAATCTGCCAAAGCCCTTAGGGGAATCGGGTCAATTGCGATGGCGGGGCGCCCGCGCCGCACAATGCGGTCAGCGTTCCGATTCCGCATCCCCTTCCCGGAGATTCCCCATGAGCGAGACCCCCAGGCCAGAGCACGCCATCCTGCTGCGCAACACCATGGCGTTCGATCGCGACCATGCGGACGAATTCAAGCAGGCGATCCACGATGCCCTGCGGTTCGCCCAGGAGAATGCGCCGCAGTTGATGGTGCAGGTGTTCATCGATGCCGACCAGGCGCTGTGCTACAGCTTCCAGCTGTACGCGGATTCGGACGCGATCCTGCGCCATTGGGAGGTGTCTGACCCCCATATCACCGCGGTCATGAAGCACTGCGTGGTCAAAAGCATGGAGGTCTACGGTAGCCCCAGCGATGCGGTGCGCAACGGGATACTGGCCGCAGTCGGCAGCGATAAGGTGTCCTTCACGCCTGAGCTTGTTGGGTACTACCACCTGCGGTGATCACGGCGCCGGGGTTGAATCGAGGCTGGCGCCCGCGACGCCGGCGCCCACCCGGCAAGCGCAGGCTCAATGTCCCACGACGACCGCGCCCGAGCTGCGCAGCCCGGGCCGGAACGCGTAAGCATGGCCCGACGACGCGATCATGAACGCAATGCCCACCAGTATCACCAGGGCCCAGGGGAAAGCGCCCGCGCCCCACACGTCGAGCAACATGCCGCCCGCCACGCCCGCGCCGGCAATCGCCCCGTTCCACGCGACTACATTCATGGACAGCGCCACGTCGGCGCCGCGGCCGGCCGCATCCGCGAGCGCCGTCTGCAGCAGTGTGGCTGCGCCGCCAAAGCTGATTCCCCACGCCGCGATCCCCAGGTAGATCACGGCCGGATTTGTCGGTGCCAGGCCGAACGCAAGCGCGGTGGCGCCAAACGCGGCCAGGCTGGCCAGCACCGTCGAACGCAAATGGCGGTCGACCAGCTTGCCCGTGATCCAGATGCCGACAAGCGCCGCCGCGCCAAAAATGAACAGCACCAGGTCCACCCGCCCACCCAGGCCGGCAGGTGCCACAAAGGGCGCGATGTAGGTGTAGAGCATGTTGTGGGCCAGCATCCACGCAATGACGACGGCCAGCACGCGCCGCACGCCGGGTGTGTGGAACACGCGGCGCAGCGGCATGCGCTCATGCGCAGACTGGCCGGGGTAGTCGGGGACTTTGGCCAGCACCCATGCGATCAGCACCAGCGTCAACCCGGACATGATCCAGAACGCCGCGCGCCAGCCCACGGCCGACCCCAGCAAGGTGCCCAGCGGCACGCCCAGGGACAGGGCAATGGGCGTGCCCACCATCGCAAGCGCCATCGCCTGGCCTTGCTGGTAGGGGGCGACCATGCGCCGCGCATAACCGGCCAGGAGGCTCCACGCCAGCCCCGCCGCCACGCCGGCAAAGAACCGCGCCACCAGGGTCACCCCGTAGTGGGATGACAGCGCCGTGGCCGAATTGAAGACCAGGAAGCCGACGATGGTCAGCAGCAGGACGTTGCGGCGCCGCCAGCCGCGGGTGGCGATCGTCAGCGGGATGGCCGCCAGCAGCGAACCCAGCGCATAGGCGGTGACCATCTGGCCGGCTAGCGACGCGCTGA
>NZ_DBHKZA010000061.1:13548-18743 GCF_057314935.1 Achromobacter sp. | reverse complement strand
GGCTGTCCGGCCTGAGTCGGGGAATGGTTCACACAAGAATCCTTTTGAAGATGAATCGGGACCGATCGGGCAGACGGCTCAACGGCTGACCGTCGGCAACGCCTGGCTATTTATATATCGATCGGTACAAATGTAGGGCGCGAGCCTTCGCGTTGTCAATGACTTTTGTATCGAGTAGTATGGATGTCGTAATCAAAGGAGTCTGATATGGCGCAGATGGGCCGGCCGCGCGCGTTTGATCGTGACCAGGCGATCGACCAGGCGTTGCATCTATTCTGGGAACAGGGCTACGAATCCACGTCGTTGAGCCAGTTGAAGGCCGGCATCGGCGGCGGCATTTCCGCGCCCAGCTTTTATGCGGCCTTCGGATCGAAAGATGCGTTGTTCCAAGAGACCGTGCAGCGCTATCTGGAAACCTATGCGCAGGTCACGGAATGCCTGTGGGACGACGTCATGCCCGCCCGCGATGCCGTTGAACTGGCGTTGCGCCAATCGTCGAAGATGCAGTGCGAGCGGGGGCATCCCAAGGGCTGCATGGTGGCGCTGGGCGTCATGAGCGCGCCGACGCCCGAGCATGCGGACGTCACCAAACCCCTGACGGCGTCGCGCCAACGCACCCGCGCGGGCTTCGTCCATTGCGTTGAACGCGGCATTGCCAGTGGCGAGTTGTCCGCTGCGACGGACGCCCGGTCCCTGGCCTGCGTGTTTGACGGGTTCCTGGTGGGAGTGTCCACGCTGGCGCGCGACGGCGTGCGCTATCCGACTTTCGACGCCGCGATCACGCAGCTGATGATGGTCTGGGACGCCTCGCGCAGCAAGGAATAAGCGCGGCGCGGCCGCAGCCAGGCGCGGGCGTCCGGCTGCCGGCTAGACGTTCTGTTCGGCCAGCCCGACCAGCGTCAGAAAGAACGTTCGCCGCAGGGTGAATCCCAGGCGTTCATACAAGGCGATCGCGTTGTGGTTGCTGGCCAGCACATGCAGGAAGGGCGTGTCGCCGCGCTGCTGGATGCCGGCCTGCAACCGTTTGATGAGCTGGCCGGCGATGCCCTTGCCCCGCCAGGCCGGATCCACGCAGACCGCGCTGATCTCGACGTGGCCTTCCGGGCGCATCCGTTCGCCCGCCATCGCGATCAGGCGTCCTTGATCCCGAATGCCGATGTAGCGTCCCATTTCGTGGGTGCGCTTGCAGAACGGGCCGGGTTTGGTCGCTTGCGCCAGTTCCAGCATGTCTGCCGCATCGGCGCTACCCAAGAGGGTGATGCCGCAGGCGTCGTCGCAGGCGGCTGCCGTGACCGTCGCCGTCATTTGATGCAGCACGCCGATCGGCTGCGTGCGAAGGCCGGCATCGAGCGCTTGCGGTTCCGCGCCCAGGACGGCGACCTGTTCGCCCGGCTGCAAAAGCTGCGCCAGCGCCTGCCACGCCTGCGCCGACTCGGACGCCAAGGCCGCGAACGGCGCCACGTCGGGCAGGTAGCGGCAGGCCAGGTCGTCGCCTAGCCGCAAGGGGGCATGCGCCGCGCCCAGTGCGTTCCACACGGGGTTGTCGAGCGGATGGGAGGGGGAGGGATTCATACGGGTTCCGGTAATTGGCGCCAGGTGCGTCACGGGCCCTACTGTAGACAGGAAACCGCAATGGTTCTATTGTCGTAAATGACATTTTTCGAGTCATTTCCGCCATGAAAATTACCGTGCTGGCCCTGGAGGGCTGTTTCGACACCGGCCTGTCAGCGATTCTTGACGCCTTCACCACCGCCAATGAGCTGGCGGCAATGGACCGGGCTGCCGAAGGGCAGCCGTTCGACGTCAAGGTGGTGGGCGTACGCCCCGATGTGCGCACCGGCTTGGGCATGCGCGTCCCCGTGCAGGCCGTTGCCGACATGGGCACGCCCGACTGGCTGGTCATGCCGGCCATCGCCACCAAGATGCCGGAACAATTGCTGCCGGCGCTGGCCCGCCCCGACGTGGCCGATGCCATGGCGTTGCTGCGCGACAGCCACGCCAGCGGCGTGAAGATCGCGGCCGCGTGCATCGGCACGTTCGTGCTGGCGGAATCGGGATTGCTGAATGGCCATGAGGCCACGACGTCGTGGTGGCTGGCCCCGCTGTTTCGCGAGCGCTATCCCGACGTGCGGCTGGACAGCACGCGCATGATGGTGCCGTCGGGTGAATTCACGACGGCGGGCGCCGCGATGGGGCACCTGGATCTGGCGTTGTGGCTGTTGAACCAGGCCAGCCCGGCCCTGGCGTCCGTGGTCGTCCGCTATCTGTTGGTGGATGCCCGGCCATCGCAAGCGCCGTACATGATTCCCGACCATCTGGCCCGGGCGGACCCGTTGGTCGAACGCTTCGAGCATTGGGCAAGAGGGCGCCTGGCCGAAGGCTTTTCGCTGGATGCCGCCGCCGTCGCGTTGGCGACCAGCACGCGCACGCTGCAGCGCCGAATCGAGGCCGTGCTGGGCAAATCGCCCTTGTCGTATGTGCAGGACTTGCGCGTGGAGCGCGCCGTTCATTTGTTGCGCACCAGCAAGCTGAACATCGAGGCCATCGCAGCCGAAGTCGGCTACGGCGACGGCGCAACGTTGCGCACGTTGCTGCGCCGCCGCTTGGGGCGCGGAGTGCGGGAACTGCGCGGCGCGTGATCCCGGCACGTCAAGCCGGCAGACGACGCGCGCGTCCCGCCATGCGCTTACGCCGCGCGGCGCAGCTTCACACCGGGAAAGTCCACCGGCACGGCAAATGCCACGTTCACATAGTTCGTGAACAGGTTCAGCGCCACATGCGCCAGGATCTCGACGATTGCTTCGTCGTTGAAGCCCGCGGCGCGCACGGCTTGCACGTCCGCCTGGCTGACCTGGCCGCGTGCTTCGACCAACTGCAGGGCAAAGCGCAGGGCGGCGGCCGTCTTGGGGTCGGTCGCTTGGCCGCCCTGGGCCGCCGACATTTCCTCGGCACTGGCGCCGGCTTTGCGGCCTAGCGCCGTGTGGGCGGCCAGGCAGTATTCGCAAGCATTGCGGTCGGCCACGGCCACGGCGATCTGTTCGCCCAGCTTGGCCGGGATGACCCCGCCGCCCAACGCGCCGAACGCGCCCCACATGCTTTTCAGCGCGGCGGGCGAATTGGCCACGGCCTTGAACATGTTGGGCGTTGCGCCAAAGGCGTTGTGGATCTGGGTCAGCAGCGCGGCGCGGTCAGCGGTGGTGTTGCTGGAATCGATGAGGGATACGCGGGTCATGGTCATTACTCCTGTTCGGGTAGGGGACGCCGCCGGGTAGTGGCGGGTTAAGGGAATCGTACGTACAATTCCTGGATGTATGGATCTATTGTGTCCATAAAACTTGTCCTATCGTCCAGTCATGAATGCTCCGATGCTTGCCCCCGTTGATCGCCTGTCGGCCCTGCTGGACCGCTTCCGGGTGCGCGCCAGCCTGTTCCACACAGGCGCGCTTTGCGGTATCCAGACCTTTGAGGCGCAGCCCGGCAGGGGCTTTCTGCATGTGCTGCGGCAGGGCGAAATGGAAGTCCGGCACCTGCCTGGCGCGGCCAGCCCGCAACGCATGACGCTGACCGAACCGACCCTGCTGTTCTATCCCCGCGCCATGCACCACGAATTCATCAATCCGCCCGTTGCCGGTTCGGACTTCACCTGCGCGGCGCTGGATTTCGACGGGGGCGAACGCAATCCCCTCGTGCAGTCCTTGCCGCCGGTGCTGCGCGTGCCGTTGAACGCCGTCGACGGGCTGCGGCCCGCGTTGGATCTGCTGTTTGCCGAAGCGGACAACGTGCGTTGCGGTTCGCGCCTGCTGGCCGACCGGCTGTTTGAAGTGGTGCTGATCCAGTTGCTGCGGTGGATACTGGATCACCCCGCGCAGGCCGGGGTCAGCAGTGGGCTGGTGATGGGGTTGGCGGACCCGAAGCTGGCCCGGGCGCTGGTGGCCCTGCACCAGGCGCCGCGCGACGATTGGCCGCTGGAAAAGATGGCGGCCATCGCCGGCATGTCGCGCAGCGCGTTCGCCGCGGCCTTCAAGGACGCCACAGGCACGACGCCGGCCGCCTACCTGACCGATTGGCGCTTGAGCCTGGCGGCATCGATGATGCGGTCAGGCCGCCCCGTGAAGCTGATCGCGGACGAGCTGGGCTTTGCCAGCGCGTCGTCCTTGTCCAAGGCTTTCCGGCAACGGATGGGCGCCTCGCCGCGGGAATGGCTGGTGGCGAACCGCTAGGCCGCTAGTGGCCGCGCGGGTTCGACTTCGATGGTGACGTGGGACAAGCCAGACAGGTGGGCCAGCCGCGACTTGTAGGCCGAAGGCGCCAGCGGGTGATCGGCCGATACCGAAACGATGACGGCGTGGTGGCCCGGGCCGACACGCCAGACGTGCAGGTCGGTGATCCGCGCGCCGGTGTCCTCGATGGCGGAGCGGATGCGGTCCGCCACGTCGCCATCGCCAGGAACCTGATCCAGCAGCGCGCCACCGGTGTTGCGCACCAAGGCCCATGACCAATTCGCGATGACCAGCGCGCCGGCAATGCCCATGACCGGGTCGGCCCAATACCAGCCGTAGCTGCGGCCCAGCAGCAGCGCCACGATGGCCAGTACCGAGGTCAGCGCATCCGCCAGCACGTGCATGTAGGCCGAGCGCAGGTTGTTGTCGCGCGCGTCGTGGCGGGCATGGGCGTGATCGTCGTGGCCGTGCGCGTGGTCATGCCGATGCCCGCCGGCGTGTGCGTGGTGGTGATGGTCGCTGTCGTCTTTCAGCAGCCATGCGCTGACGAGGTTCACGGCGAGTCCCACGACGGCGATGCCGATGGCCTCGTCGAATCGGATGGCGACCGGGTCGGCCAGCCTGACCGCGCTTTCCCAGCCGATCAGCAACGACACCATCGCCAGCACGATGGCGCTGGCGAACGCAGCCAGGTCGCCCAGCTTTCCCGTGCCGAAAGTGAAGCGCGAATCCGTCGCGTGGCGGCGAGCGTATCCGTAAGCCAGCGCCGCAATCAGCATGGCGCCCGCATGTGTGGACATATGCCAGCCGTCGGCCACCAGCGCCATCGATCCGTAGAGCGTCCCGGCGATGATCTCCACCAGCATCATGCTGGCGGTCAGCGCGATGACCAGCCACACCTTGCGTTCGTTGCGGCGATGGCCTGCGCCCAGGAAGACGTGGTCGTGATTGGCGGGAGGGAGGGCGTGATGAGGG
>NZ_DBHKZA010000061.1:0-13448 GCF_057314935.1 Achromobacter sp. | reverse complement strand
GCCTGCGCCCAGGAAGACGTGGTCGTGATTGGCGGGAGGGAGGGCGTGATGAGGGCTCATGGCGGTTTCCCTTGCTTGGAGGCTGCCGGCTTACTTCAGATAACTGCGCATGACTTCAACCAGCTCTTCGCCGCCTTGCTGGCGTTCGGCGTCGCTGGACGCGGCCAGGACGTGTTCACGCAAATGGTCTTCCATGACTTCGGCCGTCAAGCCGTTCATGGCGCCCCGGGCGGACGCGAGCTGGCGCAAGATCTCCGCGCACGGCGATTGGGATTCCAGCGCGCGCTCCACGCCTTCCAGTTGACCCTTGATGCGGCGTACGCGGGCAATGAGCTTGGCGTTCTGGGCGTGCAGATGAGACATGGCGGCTACGCAAAAATATAGTGTAGGGGACTATATTATTCAGCATCGCCAGTTGCAAGCAAGCGATATCCGCTAAGGCCTACGCGACGCCCGCCCGGAACTGCTTGCGGTAGGCAGAAGGCGATATCGCGAATGTGTGCGCGAAATGCTGGCGAAACGACACCGACGATCCGAAGCCGACGCTTTCGGCGATCAGGTCCACGGCTTGTCCGCTGGTCTCAAGCAGGCGTTGCGCGGCGGCCAGGCGGTGGTTCAACACCCAACCGGACACCGTGGCGCCCGTCTTCGCCTTGAAGCGCCGGGTGAAGGTGCGGCGGCTCATGCCGGCCTTGTCGGCCAGCAGGTCCAGCGTCAGGGGCTGCTGCAGGTTTTCGATGGCCCAGTCCAACGTGGCGCTGAGCCTGTCCGAGCCTTTACGCTCGGGCAGCGGCTGCTCGATGTACTGGGCCTGGCCGCCATGCCGGTGGGGGGCGACGACCATGCGGCGCGCGACGCGGTTGGCGATCTCGGCACCGTGATCGCGGCGCAGCAGGTGCAGGCAGCAATCGATGGCGGCGGCCGTCCCCGCCGACGTCAAGATGTCGCCGTCATCGATGTACAGCGATTTCCGGTCCAAGCGGACGTTCGGATGCCGGCGCTCGAAATCGTCGCCCCATACCCAGTGCGTGGCCGCCGTGCGCCCGTCCAGCAAACCCGCTTCGGCCAGCACGAAGGTGCCCAGGCATAACCCGGCGATGCGGGCGCCGCGGGCATGGCCGGCCTGCAACGCGGCAAGCAGGGCGGGGGGCGCGGATTCCTCGGGGTCCCGCCATGCGGGCATGATGATGGTGTCGGCCTGGGCCAGCGCCGACAGGTCGTGTTCGACCTCGATCTTGAACCCGGACATCGTGGCGATCAGCCCGGTTCGTTCGCCGCAGATCAGCAGCTGATAGCGCGGCACGCCCAACCGGGCCAGATCGTCGCCGAACACCATGCAAGGGACGGATAGATGAAAAGGGCTGATGCCTTCGAAGGCGATGACGGCGACGGTATGCATGGCGGGCGCGGGGGTGGGTGGCGCATGGGCAGGACGGCTTTGGCCCGATTCTAGCAATTGTTGTCCATCGGGCCACTATCGCCAACGTGGCAATGGCGGGACACTGGGGCTTCTTCCACTTCACTCCAAGAGGCAAGCCGTGAACCATCCCACCATCCGCACGCTGGCCGGCGCCGCCGCCCCGGCCTCCATCGACGCGTCCAGCACCGCTTTGCTGGTGATCGATTTCCAGAACGAATATTTCAGCGGCAAGCTGCCCATTCCCGCCGGCAAGGCGGCGTTGGGCAATGCGCAACGCCTGATCGCGCACGCCGACCAGGCGGGCATCCCCGTCTACCACGTCCAGCACGTCACGCCCGCGGGCAGCCCGGTCTTTGCCGACCAAAGCCCCACCGGCGCGTTCCATGCCGAACTGCAGCCCGGGGCCAAGCACCACGTGGTGCGCAAATCCTCGGTGAGCGTGTTTCCCACGACCGACCTGGACCAGCAATTGAAGGCCGCCGGCGTGAAGACGCTGGTGATCACGGGCCTGATGACGCACGCTTGCGTGGCCGGCGCCGCGCGCGACGCGGTGCCACTGGGCTACGGCGTCATCGTGGCCGAAGACGCGTGCGCCACCCGCGACCTGGACCGCGCCGACGGCAGCGTCGTCGGACACGACAGCCTGCATCGCGCCGCGCTGGTCAGCATCGAGGATACGTTCGGGGATGTCTTGACGACGGAACAGGTGTTGAAGCTGCCCGTGGTGTAAGGGGGCGCTTAGGGCCGCGCGGGGCTGGGCGCGGCCACGCCGGGATTTTTACGGATCAGGATGACGCCGGCGATGGTTAGCGCCAATCCGCCGCCCACATACGGCAGACCAAAGATCAGCGCCCAGAAGAAAAGCGCGGTGTTTGCGTCGTTGGCGGCGCGTGCGCCCACGGCCGCCGCATCATGCGCCGGGAAGTCCATCGTCAGCAGGCTCATGGGCACCGTCAGCAACAGGGACACGCCCAGCAGCGCGCAGCCCCAGCCGATCAGACGGCGCATATTGGGAATGCGGACCAGCGCCGCCGCGACGGCGATCGTCAGCAGTAACGTGATGATGCCGCCCGCCAATTGCATCTTGTCCACGGAGGCGGCTTCGGCGGCCACGTCGGCGCCCGCTGCCGGCCCGTTCAGCCCGAACGCGAGGATCAAGAGTGGATTGACCATGCCGTAGGCGGCTCTGCCGACCAGCAGGCCAAAAGCAATGCTGGCAAGCCATTTGATCGCGGTAGGGGGCATCGTGGAGTCCGGGTTGGGAAGCGGGCGCGTCGTTGACAACGGCGCATCGATACCGCGCGGCGGAATCGATGCGCTTGCGGCTTAATTTGCGGCTTAATAATAGATATCGACGTAGTCGGTCAGGCGGCCGCAGCTTTCCATCTGCTGCATGCGCCAGTATTTGCGTTTGCCGGTGGCACGGAATTCATAATCGCCCGTGCGTTCGCAACGGCGGCCTTTATCCGGCGCGTCCAGGATCAGGATCGTGCCGCGGAACACAAAGCGGTCGCTGTCGATCGAGACGATTTCACCTTTGATTTTCAACGTGCCTTCAAAGTTGGCTTGCGTGCCATCGATGCGGACGACGTCGTTTTCATCTTTTGCGGTCAGGTGGCCGCGCTGGGCGGACCAAAGCCATTGCACGCTGACGCCGCTGTTGTTCAGCAGGCGTTCGTAGGCGGCCTGGTTCCTGATTTCCGTCTTGGCTACCGGGGCAAGCGCGGCGCCATTCTGCTGGGCGGGAGCGGCATTCTGCTGGCCGGGAGCGGCATTCTGCTGAGGGGCGGCGCTGCTCTGCGGCAGAGGGGCGGCGTTCTGCTGGGCCGGGCCGTGGGCTCGCACCGCGCCTGTATTCTGCGCCGCAATAATGGGCGAAGCCACGGCAAGCGCAAGGCCGAACGCCAGGGGAATCATCCGGGAAATCCGCTTCGGCTTATGGGCGGTAGTCGTATCGCGATCAGGCGTCGTGTGCATGGTCATGAATAGAGGGGAAAATGCCGCCCTCAGGCGAAGGCGGTGACGGGCGCCTAAATTAGCATGCAGATTGCGTCAAAGCGTTGCCGGTTTTCGGCGGAATGTATCTATCGGTTAACCGATGGAGTGGCTTACGTCCCAGTCCGCTTTTGGACATTCTGCTGATGCAGCAGACGGACTTGCTCGGCAAACTCCGCGACCGGGCCGTCGACGTCAATGCCGTCCACGACCTCGGCAATGGCCAGCGGCCGCACCCGCGACGCCGGCACGCCCCATTCCCGCATCCACGCCGAATATTGCGCGGACGAACTGGCGTAGACGATGCGGCCCAGGCCCACCCATCCATGCGCGGCCGAACACATCGGGCAATGTTCGCCCGAGGTATAGACGACGCAGGCGGCGCGCTCGGATGCCGGCACATGGTTGGCGGCCCAGCGCGCAATCTCGAATTCCGGGTGCTGCGTGTGGTCGCCGCCCGCCACATGGTTGTGGTCTTCAAACAGCACCTTGCCGTCGCCGGATACCAGGATGGAACCGAAGGGTTCGTCGCCCGAGTCCAGCGCTTGTTTCGCCAGCGCCACGCACCGCGCAAGGTGCTTCTTGTCCTGTTCGTTGATCATGGGGGTGTCCTTGTTCTGGAAAGCGGCGTCTGCCGGGAAGGGTTCAAGGATATCGCGGTGCAGGTGGAGCAGGGTAGAGTGGCGGGGTCAACGCGCTAGCGTATCCAAACCGGGGAATCTTCATGCTGACCGTCCATCATTTGGGAAAATCGCAATCCGAACGCATCGTGTGGTTGTGCGAAGAACTCGCCATCCCCTACGAACTGAAGGTCTATGAGCGCGACCCGGTCACCCGCCTGGCGCCGCCCGAATACAAAGCGCTGCATCCGCTGGGCACTGCTCCCATCATTGCCGACGGCGATACCGTGCTGGCCGAATCCACGGCCATCGTCGAATACCTGCTGGCCAAGTTCGGCAATGGCCGCCTGACGGCAGCGCCGGCAGATGCGAATTTCGCGGACTATCTTTATTGGTTCCATTTCGCCAACGGCTCGCTGCAGCCCGCCCTGATGCGGTGCATGGTCCTGGCCCGGGCCGAGGTGGCGGCGGATAAACCCGTCGTGCAGTTTGCCGACGCCCGGCGCAAGCAGGCGTTGAGCCTGATCGATACCCGGTTGGGCACGAATGATTATTTGGCGGGTGACGCCCTGACTGTCGCGGACATCATCGCGGTGTTTTCGCTGACGACGATGCGGCTGTTCTATCCGTTCGACTTGTCGCCGTATCCGAATATCCTGGCTTATCTGCAGCGCATCGGCGCCCGTGACGCGTACCGTCGCGCCATGAAGAAGGGCGACCCGGACATGGCGCCCATGCTGGCTTGAACCCGCGCTCGCCAAATAGGCGGGGCCCGCCGATCAGCGGGCCCCTGTCATTCGCGGATAGCGTTACAGCAGCAGCGGTGAAATCTTGCTGCCGTCCACCGACACGCCGGCCATCAGGCCGCCGTTGTTCATGACAAACCCCACGATGGGCTGCTGCACGGTGTTGGAATCGATATTGCCGTTTGCGCCCACGTTTGCCACCGCAACCGTCGCGTCCGCCCCGATCGTCCACCCGCTGCTGGCGCGGAACTTGGCCAGGGCGTCATCCGTCATGAAAAGCACCACCATGGCTTTGGACTGGGCGCCCGCCTGAAAACCGATCGAACCGCCCGTGATGCTGTAGTAGCCGGTGTCCTGGCCGTTCACCCGCAACACGCCGGATCCGTGCTGCGCGCCGACGATGAAGCTGGCGCTCAGCACCGCCGGAAACACCAGCACGCCACGGGCTTGCGCGACCAATTGCTTGGACTGCGGCGCGGCCTCGTAAAGCTTGGACAAGGTGGCGGTGGCGGCGGCATTCAGTTCCTGGCGTTTTTCCGCGGCGGTGGGCGACGCTTGCGGGCCGTTCATGGTGCAACCGGCCAGGAACACGCTGGCCACCCCTAGCGTCAACGCGGCCACGCCAGTTTTACGCAATTTCGACAAAGAGTTGAGCATGTGGGCTTCCTTTAGTTTGCAAGCGACCGGGTCGCGTCAGGGATGACGCTACCGGGAAGATTACTCCCGCCAGACGCGCTCGCACGCGGTTTCGATCGCGTCGCGCAAAAAAAGCCGCGCCCGGCATCGGTTTAACATCGCGCCATGCTTATTTACCTTATCCTCCTTTGGATCGCGCTATCCCTGCTGGTCGGCCTGATGGCCGCCCGGCGGGGGCGCAAGGCGGTCGGTTGGACCATGCTTGCCTGCCTGATCAGCCCGGTCGTGGCGGGCATCTTCCTGATGACCATCGACGACCGCTCGCCGCGCGCCAGGCATCCTGTTGTCGCGACGCATATCGATTGCCCGGGTTGCGGCCAGCGCATCCTGCGGGATGCGCGCGTCTGCCGGCATTGCGGCGGTACGGTGGCCGAGATGGCTGACCGCAACGAAGCAGAACGGATCGCCGCGCTGCGGCAGCTTGGCGTATCCCAGCCTTTGGTGCAGCTGTCATCCGGCAATTGCCTGCACGAGGCGTTCCGCGGTATCTGCGTCGGCCCGCCCACGCGCGCCTACCCGCGGGCCGACGCGTCCGATGGCCCGGCCTGGATTGCGCTTTGGGATCAGGACAGCATGGTCTACGCCGTGCTGCAAGACGAGGGCGGATTGGAGTTCAACCGCTACAGCATCGAACGCCCGCGCGATATCGACGTGATCGCCCGCAGCGAGCAAGGGTTCTGGCTGCATCGCTTTGATTTCCTGTACGAACGCGAACTGCCGGACGACACGCTCCGGCAGGCCGCGCAGGCGGTCGGCTTCCGGTATCTGGACCGGTACCTGAGCGAACGGAAGGCGGCCGAAGCGCAATTGGGAACGTTTGCCGCGCATCGGGCGTGGCTTGCAGGCCTGATCGCATCCGTCGATGGCGATGCGGCAAGCGTATTGACGGCGGCAATCCCGCCGCGCTAAATTCGCTTCGCAGCGCGCAATGCGCGGCCGTAGGCGTTACCGTCATCCAACGCGTCCTTTGTCGAGAGGATCCCAGCTGGGAGTGTCTTGACGGTACAAAGGCGCGCTGGCATGACGTCATTTCTCCCACTTCCTTCGCTTCGCCCCACCATGGCTTCTGCCATGCCGGGGCCGCTAGCCGTGGGGCGCGTTCGCTGGATTCTGATCCGCGAACCGCACCCGGCGACGTCGCCAGCCCGCCACCTTGACGGATGCCTCTTGCATCCCAGGAGTCGCGAATCATGAAAACCACTGGCAACACCATCCTTATCACCGGCGGCACAAGCGGCATTGGCCGTGCACTGGCCGAAGCCTTCCACGACCAGGGCAACCGCGTCATTGTCACCGGACGGCGGCAACGCTTGCTGGATGACATCACCGCCAGCCGGCCGGGCTTGACCGGCATGGCGCTGGATCTGGACGACCCGGCCTCATTGCCCCAAGTCGTCGCCGACGTTCAAAAACGCTTTCCCGACCTGAACGTGCTGATCGCCAACGCCGGCATTTCGCGGGCAGAGGACGTGCGCGCAGATGGCTGGGATGCCACCGCCACCCAGGCCATTGTCGATACCAACATCATGGGTGTCGTGCGCGTCACGGCGGCGTTCCTGCCGTTCTTGAAACGCAACGCGGACGCGGTTCTGATGGCAACCAGCTCCAACCTGGCTTTCATCCCCCGCGCCGACTTTCCGGCCTATTGCGCCAGCAAGGCATTCCTGCATTCGTGGCTGCAATCGCTGCGCCACCAACTGCGGCAGGTGCCGGTTCAAGTGCTTGAACTGGCGCCGCCGTATGTGCAAACGGCGCTGACGGGCGGCAGCCAGGCCTCGGATCCCCGCGCGATGCCGTTGGCGGAATACGTGGCCGAGGTGATGCAACTGTTGTCGACGGGCGATTTCCCCCGGGGTGAAGTGCTGGTTGAACGCGACCGGGCCCGGCGCTGGGCAGAGCGTGACGGGCGGTACGACGCGACGTTTGCGGCAATGAATCCGGACTGATTCGGCGGGTCGTTTGACGATATGATGACAGCGGCATTGCGGCGGCCGTCCCTGCGCGACGGCGGCCGCGACCCTGCACGGATGGGGCGGGGGTGCGCTTGACTCCCTGCCTGCCCGGCAGGGCAAACCGGTACGCGTGCCCACGCGGGCAGCGTTGATAAGGGTCTTCCGATGCGTCTGAACCAGTGCCAGAACTTCCACGACTTTCGCCGCATGGCGCGCCAGCGGTTGCCCGGCCCGATCTTCAACTACATCGACGGCGCGGCCGACGATGAAACCACCTACCGGCGCAACACCGACGCGTTCGAAGCCTGCGACCTGGTGCCTGACGTGTTGCGCGGCGTGGCTCAGGTCGACATGTCCGTGACGGTGATGGGCCAGAAGCTGGCGATGCCCGTCTATTGTTCGCCGACGGCCCTGCAGCGCCTGTTCCATCACGACGGCGAGCGGGCCGTGGCGGCCGCCGCCGGCAAGTTCGGCACGATGTTCGGCGTGTCGTCGCTGGGCACGGTCAGCCTGGAGGAAGCCCGCAAGATCAGCGGCGGCCCCCAGGTCTACCAGTTCTACTTCCACAAAGACCGCGGCCTGAACCGCGACATGATGGTCCGCGCCAAAGAGGCCGGCGTCCAGGTCATGATGCTGACCGTGGACAGCATCACCGGCGGCAACCGTGAACGCGACAAACGCACGGGCTTTGCCATCCCGTTCCGGCTCAACCTGGCGGGCATCGCCCAATTCGCCGCCAAGCCGGCCTGGGCGCTGAACTATGTCACGCACGAACGCTTCCGGCTGCCGCAGCTGGACGGCCATGTCGACATGGGCGGTGGCGCCATGTCGATCAGCCGCTATTTCACCGACATGCTGGACCCGGCCATGTCATGGGACGACGTCGCCGACATGGTGCGGCAATGGGGCGGCCAGTTCTGCCTGAAAGGCGTCATGTCGGTGGAAGACGCCAAGCGGGCCGTCGACATCGGTTGCACCGGCATCGTCTTGTCGAACCACGGCGGGCGCCAGCTGGACGGCTCGCGCAGCGCTTTCGACCAACTGGCGGAAATTGTCGACGCGGTGGGCGACCGGATCGACGTGATGATGGACGGCGGCGTGCAGCGCGGCACGCATGTGTTGAAGGCGCTGGCGCTGGGCGCCAAGGCGGTGGGGCTGGGCCGCTACTACCTGTTCCCGCTGGGGGCCGCCGGCCAACCCGGCGTGGAGCGGGCGCTGGAACTGATGCGCACTGAAATCGAGCGCGCCATGAAGCTGATGGGATGCCGGACCGTTGCTGAACTTTCCCGGCGGCATTTGCGGTTTCGTTGAGCGGTCGTGGTGCCGGCCGCCGCGGCATGCGCGGCGGCTTGCTTGCCGCGACAACGGGCAGTGGCTCTACACGGGCGTGACGGCGCCGCGGCCAGAGAAGTGGCCCTCGATGTTCTCCAGGAAGATCGTGAATTGCGCGTCGATGGATTCGGGCGACCAGCCCGCCAGGTGCGGCGTCAGGATCAGGTTGTCCAAGCCGATCAGTTCGGCGGGCGGCTTGGGTTCGCTTTCGTAGACATCAATGCCTGCGCCCGCGATGACTCCTGCTGCCAAGGCCGACGCCAGCGCCGGCGTATCCACAATGCTGCCCCGGCCCACGTTGACCAGGAATCCCTCGGCGCCCAGCGCCTGCAATGCCGCCGCATTGATCACATGGTGCGTGGATGCGCCGCCGGGCGCGGCGCAAACCAGCACATCGCTCCATTCGGCCAGCGCCAGCAGGCTGTCGAAATACTGGTAGGGCGAACCGGCCTTGGGACTGCGGTTGTGGTAGCCGATCGGCATGCGGAACGCGCTGGCGCGCGTGGCCAGCTTTTCGCCGATCGCGCCCATGCCGAAGATGCCCAGCCGCTTGCCTGACACATTGGGAGGCGGGGTGATCGCCGTGCGCCACACGCCGTCGCGGCAAAGCTGGTCCAGCTTGCGGAAATTGCGCATGCAGGCAATCACCAGGCCCATTGCGTGGTCGGCAACGCACTCGTCGTTCGCGCCGCGGCCATTGGTGACGACGATCCCGCGCGCCCGCGCGGCGTCCACGTCCACGGTCTCGTGGCCCACGCCCATGCACGACACCAGCTCAAGCGCCGGCATCGCGGCGATTTCGGCGGCAGTCAACCCTATGGTGCCGATGGTCAGCACGGCCTGAAAGCGCGAGGCATGCGCGGCGATGGCGGCTTGCCGTTCTTCAGGCGTGGGCGCATAGGTGACGTCGTAGCGCTGCTTCAGGCTTTCCAGGTTGGCGGGCACCACGGGGCATAGGACAAGCAGGGATGTCTTCATTTCCGGTCTGCAAAAAAGGCAAGGCCGGGCGGTGCCCGGCGGAAGGTTTGGCTAGGGGAAAAACTATATGCCTTTTCGCACCGCCTGTCCGCGTGGTTCGCCTTTAGCGTCAAGGCGTGGTCAATTCCGCCTCGCGCGGCAGCTTGGGCGCCGTCCAGCCCCGCAGGCTTTCGCGCAACAGCGACACCGCGGCCCGGCCGCTTTCGTTCAGCCGCGTTGACGCATACATGCCGAACTGCGCGTTCAGGGTTGACGCGCCATCAGTCCCTAGCGAGATCACGCGCATGGTGTCCGGCCGTATGCATTCGGTTGTCAGCACCGCCACGCCCAGGCCGTTTTCCACCGCGGCGATGGTGGCGCCCACGTTGTGGCTGGTCAGCGAGACCCGGAAGTCGCGTCCCGCCGCAGTCAGTTCATCGAACACCAGCCGGCGCCACGAGCAGGGTTCGGCGTACACGATCACGTCCAGCGGCTGGTCTGGGCGCGGCACGTCGTCAATGCCGCATACCCAATGCAGATCCACCGACCACGTCTCGACCGGTTCATCCACAAAGGCGGCGCAGACGCCTATCGCCACGTCCAGCGTGCCTTCCTGCCAGCGCGCGGCCAGCCGTTCGCCGTCATCCACCACCACTTCCAGATGCAGTTGCGGGCACGAACGCTTCAGCCGGCCCAGGGCGGCCGGCAGCGCCGCCACGGCAACGTCTTCCGACAGCCCAATCCGGACGCTGCCGGCGACGGCACGTTCGCGCAGCCGGGCCGACGCCGCTTCGCCCAGCGCCAGAATGCGGTTGGCGTAACTCAGCAGCAGTTCGCCTTCAGTCGTGGGCGACATGCCGCGGCCCGTGCGGTGCAGCAGCCGCTTGCCCACCATCTCTTCCAGCCGCCGGATCTGTGTGCTTAGCGCCGACTGCGCGCGCCCCGCTTGGTCGGCGGCGCGGCTCAGGCTGCCATAGCGGCAAACCGCCACGAAGGTACGCAGCAGGGCGGGGTCGAAATCGCCTGACATTATCAATCCGTTAAGTCTGAATTATGAGAGTTCAGTCTACCTTTATCTCTTGCGGGTGCCTAGGATCAAGTTGTCGCGAATCAGCTGACCTCATCCACGGAGAATTTCCCCATGTCTGCCCCCCAAAACCTGCGCGTCGTTCTGGCTTCCCGCCCCGTCGGCCGCCCCAAACCCAGCGATTTCCGCCTGGAACATGCGCCCATTCTCCAGCCCGGCAACGGCCAGGTCTTGCTGGAGACGCAGTATCTGTCCTTGGACCCCTACATGCGCTGGCGTATCAGCGCGGCCAAGTCCTACGCGCCGCCCATCGAGATTGGCGACGTGATCGTGGGCGGGACGGTCGCCCGGGTGAAAACGTCGCGCCATCCCGATTGGCGTGAAGGCGACATCGTCTTGGCGGAATCCGGATGGCAACATTACGCGCTGTCCGATGGCAGCGGCCTGCGCCGGCTGGACCCCGCCATCGCGCCGCCATCCACCGCGCTGGGCGTGCTGGGCATGCCGGGCCTGACGGCGTATGTCGGCCTGCGCAACATCGGCCAACCCAAACCCGGCGAAACCGTCGTCGTCGCCGCCGCCAGCGGCGCAGTGGGTTCGGTCGTGGGCCAGATCGCCCGCATCCAGGGCGCGCGCGCTGTCGGCATTGCCGGCGGCCCGGAAAAGTGCGCCTTCGTGAAAAATGAACTGGGCTTTGACGCGGTCGTCGACCACCAAGCGCCTGATTTTGCACAGCAATTGGCCAACGCCTGCCCGGACGGCATCGACGTCTACTTCGAGAACGTCAGCGGCCATGTGTGGGATGCGGTGGTGCCGCTGCTGAACAATTTCGCCCGCGTGCCGGTGTGCGGGTTGATCGCCAACTACAACGATGGCCCGTCCACGCCAAGCGGCCCGGACCGCCTGCCCGGCACGATGCGCGAGATCCTGGCCAAGAGCGTCACGCTGCGGGGCTTCATTGTGTATGAGTTCGCTGATGCGCAGCAGGACGACTTCCTGCGCCAGGCGGGGCAGTGGATCCAGGAAGGGAAGCTGCGCTGGCGCGAAGACGTGGTCGATGGGCTGGAGCAGGCACCCCAAGCGTTCATCGGCCTGCTGGAAGGCAAGAACTTCGGGAAACTGGTGGTGAGAGTGGGGACGTAGCGGCCTCCGGCCTCTTACCCTTCAGTCCGCCACGGCTTGCGGCGTCGCGCTTTCGGTTTAGGCACCACGCCCAACCGCGGGTCGCGCGCCAGCGCCAGATCCACTAGCTGCGCCGCGATCGCTTCGAACGCCTCGTCCGTCTGGGGCAGATACAGCCACTTTCCCAGTTCCGGATGCGGGTTCAGGCTGGGAATATCCGCCATCAGCGCTGCCTGCCGTTCATGCGACGTGCACACCATGACGCCGTTCCACGGTTCGTCCCGGTCGGCCACCACCAGGTACAGCATGTCGTCCAGGTACGCGGCGTCGCAGCCGAACATCTTGCGGCGGACATAGTTGGCATCCTGCTCAAGGGGATCAAGGATCCACAGCAGCGAGTTCTGGCGAACGGCGCGCTGTTTTCTGGGCGGGGCAAAAGGATCGGGTGAGTTGCGCATGGGAGTCGGGGCCTTACTCCAGGCCCGGGTCGGCCTGCACCAGATGCTTCCAGGGGAAGACGTTTTGGCTGAAATGGCTGACGTAGCCGCCTTGCGTTGCCTGTATCACCATGAATTGCAGCGACGGACGCATGGCACGAAGCGCCTGCAATTGTTCCAGGCTCAGGCAGGTGTTGCGCAGGCGCAGGCTATGCACGGGATCCAGCGCGGCGCTGGCGAACAATCTTTCGTAGGCGGCAAATGGCGTCACGGCGGTTACATGCCGGGACCGCGCCCAGCTGAATTGCAGTTCGCTGGACTCCGTGAAATCCAACAGCCCCAGCGCCGGCAAATTGCCCGAGGCCGCCAGGTTGTCGATGAAATCCTGCGTATCCGATCCGCCGCCGATTCGCAGCATCGACAGCTGGGGCAAGGGCACTTGGAAGAATGTCGCGTCCGGCGGGTTCGGCACCACCAGATCGCTCAGGTAGGGCGCTTTGGCGGCAAACCGCGCGATGTCGCCGCCTTCCTCCATGATGCTGCCAGCCCGCACGATCATCGACGTGTTGTGGTCCTCGGGGGCGGTCGGCCGGATCGACAAAAACCGCAAGCGCGGGAAGTGCACCGCGCTGTCCAGCAATGGCGTGAATTCCCACTCGCGGGTCCCGTTCGCGCCTTCATCGGGACCGGTGAACGCCAGGGACACCAACGTGTCTGCCACCTCTTGCCGGGCCAGGCATTCCAACGTCCAGTCGAAAGGCTCGTCCCAGTTACCGCCGAAATACTCCACGTGCAGCCCGCCATGCAGCGGCGCGATCGTCAAATATTGATAGACGCTGGTCCAAAGCGGCAAATCCGGCTGGTCGATATCCGCATCCAACTCGGTTGCGGCGTCAACCGTAAACGCGTGAATTCGGCGCTGTAGCGCCATCAGGGCTTGGTAGCCGGGCGTGGAGAACAGAGTTGTCATCAAGGCTGGGTCGCGGGTGGGCTCGCAAGGGGCGGATGGCGGGCAAAATGGACTTGCCCGCCGTCGGGAAGCCGCCAGTTTAGCGGCCCGCGCCGCTGGCAGCGGGGGCTTGGCTCGCCGCACTGCCTATAATTCCCCCAATCCCCGCTTTTTGACGGCAGCCTTGCCGTGCCT
>NZ_DBHKZA010000060.1:0-41887 GCF_057314935.1 Achromobacter sp. | reverse complement strand
GCCATGTGAAATTCCTTTCTTGCGAAGCGATTCTGTCAAAAATACGGTGCCGGCGATTGGCCGGGTAAGGGCATAAGGCGGGCCTAATTCGGCGCTTCCCTCACGGATTGGCGCCAAAATAAGCAATAAACGCCGTTTTAAGGGCCAAATCAAGCTGTGGTTTTGATGCCGTTGCCTTGCATGTTCACGATCATTTTGGCGATTTTCAGCACGGTTTCGCTGGGGATGGTGCGAATAACGTCACCTGTCTCCGCGTCCACGACCGACACCACGACCTGGTGCACGTTGGGATCAATCTCGAACTGAAGTTGCGTGGACCAGGCCTTCATCTGGTCGTTGATTTCGTCCAGCGCCTTGTCCAATGGCAGCTTTTGCGAGTCTGATTGGTCCGACGTGGCGCTGTCGGACGCGCCGCTATTGGTTGCTGCGGTAGCGGGCGTGACGCTCACGGCCGGTTCGGCCACGACGTGCGGCTGCGCCACCGCAGCGGGTGCGTACGTAGCGGGTGCTAAGGGGGTTACGGCCATGATCACTCCAACGGCGATGTGGGCGTCTCGGAGGAACGCGCTGTTTTCAGGGAATTCTCAGCTACCATAACGGCATGCCCGCAGGGAACTTTAGCCCTCGGCGAGGCAGATGTTTCACGTGCTAAATAGTTCGGATCGGGCAATGAGTGTCAAGACGGCGCTGCGAGTTATCGAAATCATCGAAACCTTTGCCCGCGAAAAGCGCGCGCTGCCCTTGTCGGAGCTGGCCCGGCTGCTGGACGTTCCGGTGTCCAGTTGCCTGGCGCTGATCCGCACGCTGACCGGCCTGGGCTACCTGTATGAAACCGGCCGCCGGCAGGGCTATTACCCCACGGGCCGCCTCTTGGCCATGGCCCAGCGCATTGCCCGGGCCGACCCCGTCCTGGACCGGGTCTATCCCAGCCTCGTCGAATTAAGGGATGCCACGCGCGAGACCGTCGTGTTCGCCAAGCTGACCCAGGACGGGCGCGTGGTCTATCTGGATGTGCTGGATTCGCCGCATACCATCCGATACGCGCCCGTTGCCGGTGAGTTCAAAGACGTTCACGCCAATTCGCTCGGCAAGGCGTTGCTGTCGCTGATGGACGAGTCCGCCCGCGACGCGATGCTCGCGGGTATGGCAATGACCCGCTATAACGAGCGCACGCTCGTCACGCCGCAAGCGCTGCAGGACGATATCCAGCAGTCGCGCCAGCGCGGCTGGTTCATGAACAGCGGGGAATCCATCGCCGACGTAGGCGCCATCGCCTGGCCTGTCACCCTGTCGGGCGAGCGCTATGCGATTTCGGTGGGCGGTCCGATCTACCGGATCGAGCCGCAGCAGGAAGCTTATGCGCGCATCCTGCGGGCGGCCTGCACCGGGCTGGAACAGCAGGCCTGAGGCGTCGCCGCGCCAGGCGGCGCGGCACCCGCTGGCCTCAGTACGACTTCGGCAGCCCCAGCACCTTTTCGGCGATGAAGCACATGATCAGCTGGGGGCTGACGGGCGCGATGCGCGGGATGAAGCTTTCGCGCAGCAAGCGCTCCACGTGGTATTCCTTGGCGTAACCCATGCCGCCCAGCGTCATCACGGCGGTCTGGCAGGCGTTGTAGCCGGCTTCTGCCGCCAGATACTTGGCCGTATTGGCGTAGGGCCCGCAAGGCTGGCCCGCGTCGTACAGGCTGGCGGCCTTGAACACCATCAGGTCGGCGGCTTCCAGCTGCATCCAGGCCTGGGCCAGCGGATGCTGGATGCCCTGGTTCTGCCCGATGGGTCGGCCGAACACGGTGCGTTCCCCGGCGTACTTCACGGCCCGGTCCAGCGCGGCGCGGCCGATGCCCACCGCTTCGGCGGCGATCAGGATGCGTTCCGGGTTCAGGCCGTGCAGGATGTATTCAAAGCCGCGGCCTTCCTCGCCGATGCGGTCGGCCACCGGAATGCGCAAACCATCGATGAACAACATGTTCGAGTCCACGGCCTTGCGGCCCATTTTCTCGATTTCCCGCACTTCGATCTTCTCGCGGTCCAGATCGGTATAGAAGAGCGACAGCCCCTGCGTGGGCTTGTCCACCTCGGCAAGCGGGGTCGTGCGCGCCAGCAGCAGCATCTTGTTGGCGACCTGCGCGGTCGAGATCCAAATCTTGCGGCCATGCACCACATAGTCGTCGCCCTGGCGGACGGCCCGCGTGGACAGCTTGGTCGTGTCCAGCCCGGCGTCGGGCTCGGTCACGGCGAAGCAGGCCTTCTCGCGGCCGGCGATCAGCGGCTCCAGCCAACGCGCGCGCTGCTCGTCGCTGCCGAACACGACGACCGGGTTCAGGCCGAAGATGTTCATATGGACGGCCGACGCACCGGTAAACCCGGCGCCGGAAGCCGCGATGGTCTGCATCATCAGCGCGGCCTCGGTCATGCCCAGGCCGGCGCCGCCGTATTCCTGCGGCATGGCGATGCCCAGCCAGCCGTCGCGCGCCAGATCGGCGTGCAGCGGCTCGGGAAAGCCGCCTTCGCGGTCGCGTTCCAGCCAGTATTCGTCGGGGTAGCGGTCGCAGATGCGCGAAACGGCGTCGCGCAGCGCCAATTGGTCGGGGGTGAAGGCAAAGTCCATCAGTCGTTTCCATCTTGGGTAATGCCGCGGTCGACCAGGGCGTCGATCCGGGCGGCGTCGTAGCCGGCTTGCTCCAGCACCTCGCGGCTGTGCTCGCCCAGCCTGGGAGCGGGCCGGCGCAGGGAGGTGGGCGTGCCCTGGTACTGGCCCAGCGGCGCAGTGGTGCGTATCCGGCCTTCGGAGGGGTGGTCCATTTCGCGGATGAAACCGGTGGCGGCCAGGTGTTCGTCCTGCAGCAGCCCGTCCACCGTGTACAGCTGGGACGCGGGAATGTCCGCGCGCGCCAGGTCGTCCAGCCATTCCTGGCTTGGGCGCGTGCTGATCACTTCCGCCACAAAGGCATAGACCTCGCTGATATGCGCGGCCCGCGCTCCGTGCGTGCAGAAGCGGGGATCCTGCTCAAGCTCGGGCCGGCCGATCAGGCCGAAGAAGTTGCGCCAATGCTTGTCGTTGTAAATCAGCAGGCAGAGGTAGCCGTCGGCCGTCGCGTAGGGCCGGCGGTGCGGCGCCAGCAGGCGCGCGTAGCCGGTCGGGCCTAGGGGGGGTTCGAAGGTGGCGCCGCCCAGGTGGTCGCCCAACACCAGGTGCGCCATGCCTTCGAACATCGGGATTTCGACCTGCTGGCCGCGTCCCGCCGCGCGGGCGTGCAGCACCGCCGACACCAGGGCAATGCCCACGTGCAGGCCCACGGCGCGGTCCGCCAGCGTCAGCGGGGCATAGCGCGGCACGTCGCCGCTTTGCTGGGCGGACAGCGCGGCGATGCCGGTCTGGCCCTGGATCAGGTCGTCGTAGGCGGGTCGCCCGGCATACGGGCCGGCCTCGCCGAAACCGTAGGCGCCCAGGTAGACGATGCGCGGGTTGCGCGCGGCCACCGCTTCATACGACAAGCCCAGGCGGGCCATGGCCTGCGGCCGGATGTTGTAGAGCAGGGCGTCGCAGCTTTCGGCCAGCTTCAGGCAGGCGTCCAGCCCTTCGGGCGTCTTCAGATCCAGCACGATGGACCGCTTGTTGCGGTTCAGGTGCAGGTACAGGTGGCCCATGCCCGGGTTGCGCATGGGGCCAACCGCCCGCATGTTGTCGCCTGACGGCGGCTCCACCTTGATCACGTCGGCGCCCAGGTCGGCCAGGATCTGCGTGGCGTAGGGGCCCATCACGACCGAACTCAGGTCCAGGATGCGCACGCCGGTCAACGGGCCGGCGCCGGGTGTCGTCTCTGACGCGTTGTGCTGCGTCATTGCTGTTCGATTCCCGCGTCGCGGATCAGCTTGCCCCACAGGTCGCGTTGTTCGCTGACGAACTGCGCGAACGCCTCAGGCGTGCTGGAGAAGGCGTCGAAGCCCAGGCCGGCCAGGCGCTTTTTCACTTCGGGCTTGGCCACGACCTGGTTGATCGCGGCATTCAGTTTGGCCACAACTTCGGGCGGGAGTCCGGCCGGGCCGAAGTAGCCGTTCCAGGAGTTCAGGTCGAAGTCCTTCACGCCGGACTCGGCCATGGACGGCAGGTCGGGCACGATGGCGCTGCGTTCGGCGGTGGACACGGCCAGCGCGCGCAACTGGCCCGATTGCACGAAAGGCAGGCCGGAGGCCAGGTCGGTGAACATGAAATCCACTTGCCCGCCGACGACATCGGTCAGGCCTTGCGGCGTGCCTTTGTAGGGCACATGCAGGATGTCGATCTTGGCGCGGTCGGCGAGCGTGGCGCCGGCGACGATGCCGGTGCTGTTGCCGCTGGCGTAAGTAATACGTCCCGGATTTTTCTTGGCATCCGCCACCAGGTCGGCGACGTTCTTCCACGGACGCTTCGGATTGGCGACCAGGATGAAGGGCAGGTTGCCGCCGCGCGCGATGGGGGTGAAATCCTTGACCGGATCGTAGGGCACGTTCTTCATCAGCCAGGGGGCGGCCGAGTGCGACGTGTTGGTGGTGACGAAAAGGGTGTACCCATCAGGCTTGGCGCGGGCCACGTAGCTGGCCGCGATGGTGGCGTTAGCGCCGGGTTTGTTCTCGACGACGATCTGCTGGCCCAGGATGGCGGACAGTTCGGACCCGAATATCCGGCCCACGGCATCCGTGCCTGAGCCGGCCGGGAAGGGCACGATCAGGGTAATGGGTTTGTTGGGATAGTCGGCGGCGTGGGTGGCGGGCGCCGCCATCACGGCCGCTGCGCCAATTAGCGCAGCGCCCAGCAGGCTCAGGTTTCGCATGGTTTGTCTCTCCAGTTTTTGTCGTGTCAGGCGCGGCTCTTCGTCCGCTGCCCGTCGCTGCGCCGTCAGGCGGCAGGGGGTGATGCCGGGAAATCGCGCATCACGCGATCGGGGGATTCTTCGTACGGGGGCGTGTAGATCACCAGCAGGCGGGCGGGTTCGTCGCTGGTCACGGTGAAGACGTGCGGGATATCGGGCGGGAAATAGCAGCAGTCGCCCGGGCCCATGTCGGCCCATTCGTCCTGCACCTGGGCGCGCGCCGTGCCTGAAATCAGATAACAGACCTGCTCGATGCCGGGGTGGGCGTGCGGCAGGGCGCCTTTGCCCTTGTCGATGACGCCCAGCAGCACTTCCACGCCGCGTGCGCCGACGGTTTCGGGGCTGATCAACCGGCGGTTGAGTGTGCCGGTGTGATTGGCGGGGTGGTAGCCCGGGACGTCGGCCTCGCGGACCAGCCAGCTGGGGGGTTTCGGTTGCGTCATGGTCATCCGTTTAAATTCTCATACATAAATTTATTTTCACGTATGAAAAAAACATCGGCAAGCGCTTTTTCGGCCGAGATACCGTGCCGCGCCCTAGGGGATTAGGGAAAACACCGTGCGCGGACTGCTAAAATCCAAGGCTGATCTCACTTCGCGACCCCGCCATGTCCCCTGTACGCCCGCCTGACGCTTCCGCCACCCTGTCCGATTGGCTGCAGTACCTGGAATCCATCCACGCCACCGCGATCGACATGGGCCTGGACCGCGTCCGCGAAGTGGCTGCGCGCATGGGGCTGGAATTGTCCGGCGTGAAGTTCGTCGTCGGCGGGACCAACGGCAAGGGTTCCACCTGTGCCATGCTGGAAGCCATCCTGCTGGCGGCCGGCTATAAGGTCGGCCTGTATACGTCCCCGCACCTGATCGACTTCAATGAACGTGCCCGCGTCAACGGCCAGATCGCTTCCGACGACGCCCTGATCGCGCAATTCCAGGCCGTGGAAGCCGCCCGCGGCGAGGTCTCGCTGACGTACTTCGAATTCACCACGCTGGCCATCCTGCGCCTGTTCTCGCAATCGCGCCTGGACGCCGTCGTGCTGGAAGTGGGCCTGGGCGGCCGCCTTGACGCCGTCAACATCGTGGACGCCGATTGCGCCGTCGTCACCAGCGTCGATCTGGACCATACCGACTGGCTGGGCGACACCCGTGAAAAAATCGGCTTCGAAAAGGCCCATATCTATCGCGCCGGCCGTCCCGCCATCTGCAGCGACCCGGTGCCGCCGCAATCGCTCCTGGACCACGTCGAGCAGATCGGCGCCGACCTCTGGCTGTTCGGGCGCGACTACAACTATTCCGGCGACCGCCAGCAGTGGGCGTACGGCGGCCGCGAACAGCGCCGCAGCGCGCTGGCCTATCCGGCGCTGCGCGGCGCCAATCAATTGCTGAACGCCTCGGCCGCGCTGGCCGCGCTGGAATCCGTGCGGGACCGCCTGCCGGTGCAGCAACAGGCCGTGCGGCTGGGCCTGCTGCAGGCCTCGTTGCCGGGCCGCTTCCAGATCCTGCCGGGCCAGCCTTCGGTGATCCTGGATGTGGCGCACAACCCGCATGCGGCGGCCGTGCTGGCGCAGAACCTCGACAACATGGGCTTCCATCCGTATACCCACGCGGTATTCGGCATGCTGAACGACAAGGATCTCGCGGGCGTGGTGGCCAAGCTGGGCACCCGGATCGACCACTGGTATTGCGCAGGCCTGCCCGGGCCGCGCGGGACCACCGGCCAAGCGTTGGCCGAACAAGTCGCCGCCGCCTTGCCGCCGTCGCCCGCCGGGGCCGAAAGCCCCAGCATCGCCGCCTATGCGGATCCCGCGCAGGCCTTCGCTGCGGCGCGCGAACGCGCGGGCGAGAATGATAGAATCGTGGTGTTTGGGTCGTTTCTCACCGTGGCCTCGGTTTTGCAGGCTCTGGGTCGCAAGGCATAGGCAAATCGGGTCTTGGCGGCCCGCCGCCATATTGCCGCAAGGCGCCGCAAGGAATTCTCTTCCATGGGTTTTTTCAAACGCAAAGATCCTGCCGATCAGGCGCAGTCCTCCAAACGGGCGGCAGTGCCTAGCGAGGTGCAGGCTGCGGAGCTGCGCGGCCGCGCGCGGCGCAGGTTGGCAGGCGCCGTCGCCCTGGTGCTGGCGGCCGTCATCATTCTGCCCATGGTGCTTGATTCGCAGCCCGTGCCGGTTGCCGACAACATTCCCATCCGCGTGCCGGAACGCAATACGCCGTTCCAGCCGCAGGTAAGCGAGCCGCAGGCCACCGCGCCTGCCACGCCGGGTGCCGACACGCCTGGCGCGGCCCCCACGGATCCGGCTGCCGTTCCGACGCCGCCGCCGGTCACGTCCGTGCCGCCCGTGGCCGTCGCGCCGACCACGCCGCAGGCTGCCCAAGTGACGCCGCCGCCCGCCACACCGCCCAAGCCGGAAGCCAAGCCAAAGCCCGAACCCAAGCCGGAACCGAAGCCGGCCACGCCGCCCAAGCCCGATGCGCGCTCCGACGATGGCGCGCGCGCCCTGGCCCTGCTGGAAGGCCGTTCTGCGCCGGCAGCCGCCGCGCCGGCCCCCAAGCCCGCCGCCAAGGGCAATTTCGTGCTGCAGATCGCGGCCTACACGACCTCGGAAGACGCCCAGTCGCGCCGCACCAAGCTGCATCAGGCCGGCGTCACCAATGCATTTGTGGAACAAGCCTCCATCGGGGGCAAACAGCAGTACCGTCTGCGCGTGGGGCCGTTCCCTTCGCGCGAGGCGGCGCAGGCGGCCCAGGCGCGTTTGCGCACCTTGGGCTATGACAATGGTTTCATCGCCGCGCAATAGTGACCGGCTTCGACTTCGTCGTGCTGGCCATCCTGGCGGTCTCGGGTGTGCTGGGCCTGGTGCGCGGCCTGCTCAAAGAGGTGCTGTCGCTGGTCGCCTATCTGCTGGCCTTCGTGGCCGCGATATGGTGGGGCCCCACGGTCTATACGTGGCTGGAGCCCTATATTGAAACGACGCTGCTGCGCATGGGAGTCTCATACGCCGTGGTGTTCATCCTTGTGCTGCTCGGTGTGGGTTTGGTCAACATGACGCTCGCCGCCTTGATCCGCAGTACCGGACTCAGCCCCGCCGATCACGGCCTGGGCGGCATGTTCGGACTGGCCCGTGGTCTGGTGATCGTCCTGGCGCTGGTCGCCGCCGCCGGCTATACGCCGCTGCCCCAAGAGCCGTGGTGGAAGGACGCCATGTTTTCGCATTCGGCCATCGAGGCCATCAAACATATCAAAACGTGGCTGCCGCCGTCTTTGGCGACATGGCTGCCGTATTGATTAGCTTCAAATCAACCAGGAAATCTCACCATGTGTGGAATCGTAGGGGTCATCGGGCGCGGGCCGGTCAACCAGCTGCTCTATGACAGCTTGCTGCTGTTGCAGCATCGCGGGCAGGACGCCGCGGGCATCGCGACGTCGCAAGGCAACCAATTCAATATGTACAAGGCTCACGGCCTGGTGCGCGACGTCTTCCGTACGCGCAACATGCGCTCGCTGCCGGGTACGTCTGGCGTCGGCCAGGTCCGCTATCCCACCGCGGGCTCCAGCGCCAGCGAGGAAGAGGCCCAGCCGTTCTACGTCAACGCCCCGTTCGGCATCATGTTCGCCCACAACGGCAACCTGACCAACTGGCGTGAACTGCGCGAATCGCTCTACCGGGTCGATCGCCGCCACATCAACACCAATTCGGATTCCGAAGTGCTGCTGAACGTGCTGGCGCACGAGCTGCAGTCGTCGGCCAATGGCGTGTCGCTTGACGACGACGCCATCTTCCGCGCGGTGTCGGCCGTGCACAAGCGCGTGCGTGGCGCCTACGCCGTCGTGGCGCAGATTTCCGGTTACGGCCTGCTCGCGTTCCGCGACCCCAACGGCATTCGTCCGCTGTGCATCGGCCGCATGGAAACGGACGAAGGCACCGAATGGATGGTGGCATCGGAATCCGTGGCGCTGGAAGGCAGCGGTTTTGTCTTCGTGCGCGACGTCGATCCGGGCGAAGCCGTGTTCATCGACCTGGACGGCCGCTTCGTCAGCCGCCAATGCGCTGAGAACCCGCAACTCGTCCCCTGCATTTTCGAATACGTGTACTTTGCGCGTCCGGATTCGCTGATCGACGGCGTGTCGGTCTACGACGCCCGCCTGCGCATGGGCGAATACCTGGCCGACAAGGTTGCGCGCAACATGCGCCTGGGCGACATCGACGTCGTCATGCCGATCCCGGATTCCTCGCGTCCCGCCGCCATGCAATTGGCTGCCCGCCTGAACCTGGACTACCGCGAAGGCCTTATCAAGAACCGCTACGTGGGCCGTACGTTCATCATGCCGGGCCAGGCCGTGCGCCGTAAGTCCGTGCGCCAGAAGCTCAATGCCATCGGCATGGAATTCAAGGGCAAGAACGTGCTGCTGGTCGACGACTCCATCGTTCGCGGCACGACCAGCCGCGAAATCGTCGACATGGCGCGCGCCGCCGGTGCCAACAAGGTGTACTTCGCCTCCGCCGCGCCTCCGGTCCGCTTCCCCAACGTGTACGGCATCGACATGCCCACGCAGTCGGAACTGATCGCCACCGGCCGCTCCGACGAGGAAATCGCCCGCGCCATCGGCGCCGACTCGCTGATCTACCAGGACCTGGCGGACATGCAGCAATCGGTGCGCGACCTGAACCCCAAGATGTCGCGTTTCGAAGCCTCGTGCTTCGACGGTGAATACGTCACCGGCGACATCACCGCCGAATACCTGGCCCGCCTGGGCCAGTCGCGCGCGGAGCCGGGCCAGGACGAAGGCGCCAGCGGCCTGCAGTTCAACATGGGCTACGCCGCCAACGACGCCTGACAGGCTGTCGTTGCGCAATGAAAATGCCGTCCCTCGGGACGGCATTTTTTTTCGGCAGCGCGTTTACCCCTTCGCCTCCCAGAGCGTTTCCCGCGTGGCCTCCAGATGGGTCAGGTAGAGGCGCAGGTCGAATTCGTACTGGTGATAGTGCGGTTCCATCCGCAGGCACATGTTGTAGAAGGCCTTGTTGTGGTCCTTCTCTTTCAGGTGCGCCAGTTCGTGGACGGTGATCATCTTCAGGAATTCGGCGGGTACGGTCTTGAACAGCGTTGCCACGCGGATCTCGTGCTTGGCGCGCAATTTGCCGCCCTGCACGCGCGAGATGTACGTGTGCTGTCCGAGCGCATGCTGGATCACGTGGATCTTGCTGTCGTAGGCGACCTTGTTGATCAGGTCGCCATTGCGCATATAGGTGTTCTTCAGGTCCGTCACATACTCGTACAGCGCGCGATCGGTCCGCACGGCATGGGGGCCATCGGGGTAGCGCGACAGCAGCGCGGCGCCCAGCTTGCCTTGGTCGAGCAGTGTCTGGGCCTGGAGCAGCAGGGGTTCGGGGTAGCCGGTCAGGTATTTCAATGGAGGCACGATCAGGAAATGTCGCAATGAATGATGCTTAGCCGCGGCCAGGTTTCGGCGTGGCGCTTCGCGGCGAGGCGGTGGGCGTATGTCTGGCGATCGGCGCCCGGGCTGGGCCGAAGCACCAGTGCGAACAGGTCCGCGAGGCCGTGCGGGGCGACGATGCGTACCCGTTCGTCAACGGTCAGCGCCACGCCGACGCAAGTGGCCGTTTCAGGCCAGGCAGCGATGCCCTCGGCAAGCGAGCGGGCTGGGGGTGGTGGCTGGCCCAGGCTATCGCGGCGCCATAAATGCACCCGCGCCTGGTTCACGACCTCCCACGGGGCGTCTGGCGCCGCCGCGCGCAGGTGCCGGGTGATGGCCGCCTCTTGCTCGGCCGACAGGTCGGCAGGGTCGAAGTATACGAAGTCGACATCGGCAGGTGCGTGGCTGCCTGGCGGAAAGCCGTGCAGATGGTTCCAGACCAGGGATCGCACCACGCCGGCCGCGATGCAGCCGCCGGCAGGGCCGTGATCGCGTGCCGCACGCAGCCAGCCCATCAGCGGCGCGTGCGCCAGTACCAGGGCTCGCAGCGTGTCCGCGCGGGCAATCTCGGCCTGGGCCGGCACGGCGCTTACTGGGGGCGGCTGCGCCCGAAGGCGACGGGCAGCGCCATGAAGAGCAGGATTGCGAACAGCGCCAGGCTCCACAGGGCGTACTCGATGCCCAGCACCGGCACCTTGGCGTCCATGCAGGTGGCAAAGATGCCGAACAGCCAGGGAATGGCGCCTTCCAGGCCGATGCCGGTCATGAAACGGTCGGCAAAGGTCTGGTCGCAGGACAGCATGTTGGCGGCGACGCTGTATTGGTACCAGGCCGCGGCTACGCCGCCGATGGACAGCAAGGCCGCCAGCGCCGCGGCGATGCGCGTCAGCGCGCGCCCGCCGCCGAAGCCTCCGATCAACGCGATCACGCCGATCACCAGGTAGATCAGGCGCTGCATCACGCACCAGGCGCAGGGCGGCATGTCGAAGACGTGCTGGGAGACGAGGGCCACGCCCACCGCGCCGAAGCAGAATAAGGCGATCAGGCGAAGCAGGCGTTCAGAACGAGTGGTCATTGTTGTTGCGAGGTTCGGGTTGGTCGGGGCGGGATCCATGTCCCGCCAGGCTCAGGGCTTAGGCCTTGGGAATCGGAATTGGTTGCATGACTTGCGTCAGCACGCCAAGCATCAGGTCGCGCGCGCCTTCCCAGAAGATCTGCACGCCCAGGCAAAGCATGATGAAGGCGGACAGCCGCATGAACACGGCGGTGCCGTTGTCGCCCAGGCGGTGCAGCATCTGGGCGGCAAAGCGCAGGCAGATATAGAGCGTCAGCGACACGGCGATGATGCCTGGAATCGAGCCGCCCAGCCGCACCAGGCTCAGCACGTGGTTCTGGTCGCGCAGCGAGACCCCCACGGTGATGGCCGCCGCGATCGAGCCGGGGCCACAGCTGATGGGGAAGGTCAGCGGATAAAAGGCGCGAGCCTTGGCCATTTCCGGCGTAAAGGATTCGGCCATGCGCGCCACGCGTTCGGTATCGGCGTCAGGCGAATTCACCAGCCGCCAGGCGCTGGCGATCACCAGCATCCCGCCGCCCACGCGCACGATGGACAGCGAAATGCCGAAGAAGCTCAGCAGCACGTTGCCGGCCACCATGGCCACGATCAACATCAGGCAAACGTTGATCGCCACCCGCTTGGCCAGCACCATCCGCGTGGAGGATGACGCGCCTTCCGTCAGCGACAGGAAGATCGGCGCGATGGCCGGCGGGTTCAGGAAGGGCAGGAGCGTGGCCAGCGCGAAGAAAAAGCTGCCACCGAAAACGCGCAAATAGTCATTGAGCTGCATGGGAGCGGGCGTCGCCTGGCCGAAAACCCGGATTGTATGCGCTCCGGGGTGGTCTGGCGATGCCTCGGGGCGGGTTCAGGCGACGCGCTGCTGCGCCTCTTCGCCGGCCAGCGCGTCCAGCACGTCGCGTTCGAACTGCATCTGGCTGCGCGGGCGCGCCAGCGTCGAGCCGTCCACGATGAAGACGTCCTCCACCCGGTCGCCCAAGGTCATGATCTTGGCCATCAGCAGGTTGACCTCGTGCTGGGCGAATACACGCGCCAGCGCGTGCAGCAGGCCGGGGCGGTCAGTGGCGGTGACCGACAGTCGCCACGAGGTGCTGCGCTCGTCGGGCTGCAACTCGGCTTGCGGCATGACGGGGAACACCCGCGAGACCCGCGACTGCCGGCTGCGGCCGAAATAGCCACCTCGGCTGGGCTGCGCCTGGGCGGCCGCCTGCGGATCCTTCAGGCGCTCCGCCAGTTCGTGCTCGACCAGCGTGGCTTGCGCGCGCAGGTCGCTGGCGCCTTCGGGCAGCAGCACGATAAAGCTGTCCAGCGCCCAGCCGTGCCGCGTGGTGTGGATGCGCGCGTCCTGGATGGACAGGCTCTTGGCGTCGAAATAACCGCAAATGGCCACGAACAGGTCGGGCGCGTCGCGGGTATAGACCATGATCTGCAGGCCTTCCCCCTGTTCGGTGGGGCGGGCCTTGACGACCGCCTGGGCGGGCGCGACCTGGTGATACAGGTGGCGCGTGTGCCAGGCGATGTCCGAGGCGTCGTGACGCAGGAAATAAGCCACGTCCAGCTGGTTCCAGAAGGCTTCGCGGGCATCGTCGCGCAAGCCGGCCAGCCGGGTCAGGCGGGCCGCTTCTTCCTTGCGTTCGGTCAGCACCGTGTGGGCGTCGGCGTGGGCGCCGCCCAGGGCTGCCAGCGTCAGCTTGTACAGGTCTTCCAGCAGCTTGCCCTTCCAGGCGTTCCAGACCTTGGGGCTGGTGCCGCGGATGTCGGCCACCGTCAACAGGTACAGCGCCGTCAGGTGGCGTTCGTCTTTCACGGTGGCGGCGAATTCCTGCACCACGGCCGGGTCCGACAGGTCGCGCTTTTGCGCGACGGCCGACATCAGCAGATGCTGGCGCACCAGGAATTCGGCCAGCTTGGCGTCTTCGGGGTCCATGCCGTGGTCTTGCGCGAACTTGCGCACTTCGCGGGCGCCAAGCTCGGAGTGGTCGCCGCCGCGGCCCTTGGCGATGTCGTGGAACAGCGCCGCCACGTACAGCACCCAGTGCCGGTCCAGGCCCGCGATCAGCTGGCTGGCCAAGGGATATTCCTGGGCGTGCTCGGGCATCGTGAAGCGGCGCAGGTTGCGTACCACCGCCAGCGTGTGCTGGTCCACCGTATAGGCATGGAACAGGTCGTGCTGCATCTGGCCCACGATGCGGCGGAACACGGGCAAGTAGCGCGGCAGGATGTTCAGCATGGTCATGCGCCGCAGCTCGTGCACGATGCCGCGCGGCTGCTGCAGGATCTGCAGGAACAGCTTGCGGTTGACCGGATTGCGGCGGAACTGCGCGTCGATGCGGTGTCGCGAATGCCAGATGGCGCGCAGCGTGCGGGCCGACATGCCTGTCAGTTCGGGGTGCTGCTGCATCACCAGGAAGGCGCGCAGCAGCAGGGTGGGATTGCGTTCGAAGCCGTCGTCCCGAATGATGTCCAGGCGGTCGCGCAGGTTGCGGAAATCGTCGTCGATATCGCGCGCATCGCTGTCGGGGCGCGGGAACAGGCGCTCTTCGATGTTCTGCACCAGGATGCCGTTCAACTGCGTGACCAGGCGCGCCGCCCAGTAGTAACGCTGCATCAGCAGTTCGCTGCCGCGGCGCGTGGCGGTGGCGTGGATGCCGTAGACCTCGGCCAGCGCCGGCTGCAGGTCGAACAGCACGCGGTCTTCGCGGCGGTTCGCCAGCAGGTGCAGTTCGATGCGCAGGCGCTTGAAGGCCTGCTCGGCCTTGCGCAGGTCGCGCGCCTCTGACGAGGTCAGCAAACCCGCCTGCGCGACCGACCGCCAGCTGTCGCCGAAACCGGCCGCGCGCGCCATCCACAGGATCACTTGCAGGTCCCGCAAGCCTCCCGGCGACTCTTTGCAGTTGGGCTCCAGCGCATAGGGCGTATCGTGGTAGCGAGCGTGACGTTGCTGCATCTCCACGCGCTTGGCGCGAAAGAAGGCGCGCGGATCCAGGCGGGATTTGGTCGCGGCGTCGAACTTCTTCATCAGCGTGCGGCTGCCGGCCAGCCAGCGCGATTCCAGCAGCGCGGTTTCGACGGTGATGTCGGCGTCGGCCTCGCGTTCGCAATCCTCGATGGTCCGCACGCTGTGGCCGGGCTCCAGGCCCAGGTCCCATAGCGACGCCACCAGCCGTTCGATGGCGGATTCGTCTTCGCGCGTAGGGACGTGCGGCAGCAGAATCAGCAGGTCGACGTCGGAATGCGGATAGAGTTCGCCGCGGCCATAGCCGCCCACGGCCGCCAGCGTGGCGCCCGCCGGCAGCGGGCAATGCTTGACCAGATCGCGCAGGGCGGCATCCACGATGCGGCGCAGTTCGGACAACAGGGTGTCGGGCCGTTCGTGTTCCCGGAACTGGGCCACCGCGGCCCGCCGGGATTGCTGGATGCGTTCACGCAGGGAACTGAGGTTTTCGGCAGTCATGGCGGCGGGCGGCAGGGCCTCAGACGGCGGGGATGACGATGGGCTCGGTAATGAAGGCTGGCGGGGGCGGCATGCCGGGCGACAGGGTCAGGACTTCGTAACCGGTCTCGGTCACGCAGACAGCATGCTCCCATTGCGCCGACAGGCTGTGGTCGCGGGTGACAACCGTCCAGCCGTCGGACAACTGGCGGATCTCGCGCCGGCCGGCGTTGATCATGGGTTCGATGGTGAACAGCATGCCCGTCACCAATTTCACGCCCGTGCCGGGCTTGCCATAATGCAACACCTGGGGGTCTTCATGGAAACGCTGGCCGATACCGTGCCCGCAGAATTCGCGTACCACCGAAAAGCCGTGGGATTCCGCGTGCTTCTGGATCGCGTTGCCCACATCGCCCAATGTGGCCCCGTTTTTTACCTGCTGGATGCCTTTCCACATGCACTCGAAGGTGATGTCGGTCAGGCGGCGCGACAGGATGGACTGCTCGCCCACGGCGTACATGCGGCTCGTGTCGCCAAACCAGCCGTCCTTGATGATGGTGACGTCGATATTCAGCGAATCGCCGTTCTTCAGCACCTTGTCGCCCGGGATACCATGGCAGACCTGGTGGTTCACGGACGTACAGATGGCGCCGGTGAAGGGCGGGTAGCCGGGCGGGGCATAGCCCACCGTGGCGGACTTCACTTTCAGGACGTCGGTCAGGTATTCCAGGCAAAGGCGGTCCAGCTCTCCGGTTGTCACACCCGGCTTCACGTAGGGGGTGATGAAATCGAGGACTTTGGCGGCGTCCTGGCAGGCTGCGCGCATCTTGGCCAGGTCGGCCGGGTTGGTAATTGTGCCCATGGAGTAACTTGGCGATCTCTCGCTTGAATGTCTGCTTGAAAGAATAGTAGAATTATAGGCTTCCCTAAAATTTTGGGGAGCAATCGGTAGGGGCTGGTAGGGGCTCGGCCGCAGCTGCGCCAATGCTGATAGTAGTAAATCGGGTAACGGCAAGAGCCGATCCCGGCGGAAGGTTAGGCTTTTGAAGCCGCTTTCTCAAGGCCGTAGTTGGCCCGAACGATCCCGACGTGTGATCGGCAGCAAGCCCTGAAGTTTCACCGCAAGCGAAGGTTGTGGAGCGAAATCGGGCAAGTTGTCAGGTTCTGGAGGGGCCGGGCGGGGCGGCGTCGGTCATGGGCAGGCGGGTAAGGGGGCTTTGTCGAAGCTGGGGCACGGCGTGCTTGCAAACCTGGCCATGTTTTTGAGCGGCGATGCAGGTTCGGTATGGATGTCGGATTAAGTTCTTGAAAAACTTCGGTTTTTTTTAAGAAATGCCCCGGCGGTCTGATGCGCGTGTCGGCCAAGGCCGAGGCGCGAAGAGCTGGATTTCGCTGCCAACAAAACAAGTCCGGGGTGCGCTGAGCGGGAAACCGCCGGAAACTTCCAGGAATCTCCTGGAGTGTCCGGGTCAGCGCCAGGCAGGCGTGCGGTGCAAGGCTCTCGTCGTGACGGCCGTCTGGGTTTATCGCGGCAGCGTAGTTTGTTTATTGCGGCAGTGATCGGTCGGCCCGGTTAAAATTTTGTCCATCCCGCATGTTGCGGGAAATCGCGCGCAACACCACCCAGGGTGTCAGCCTGAAGCTGATGCAGGTGCGGCGCAAGAAATCAACCCTTGGAGAATTACATGTCTTTGATGCGCGAAATGCTGGAAGCGGGTGTCCACTTTGGTCACCAAACCCGTTACTGGAACCCCAAGATGGCTCAGTACATCTTCGGTCACCGTAACAAGATTCACATCATCAACCTGGAAAAGACGGTTGATAAGTACCAGGAAGCCACCAAGTTCGTGAAGCAGCTGGCTGCTCGCGGCGGCAACATCCTGTTCGTTGGCACCAAGCGCGCTGCACGCGACCTGGTTGCTTCCGAAGCTGCCCGTTGCGGCATGCCCTACGTCGACGCCCGCTGGCTCGGCGGCATGCTGACCAACTTCAAGACGGTCAAGACCTCGGTCAAGCGCCTGAAGGACATGGAAGTCATCGTCGCCGACGGCGGCGCTGAGCGCATGATCAAGAAGGAAGGCCTGCTGTTCCAACGCGAACTGGACAAGCTGAACAAGTCGATCGGCGGCATCAAGGACATGAACGGCTTGCCCGATGCCATGTTCGTCATCGACGTCGGCTACCACAAGATCGCCATCGCTGAAGCCAAGACGCTGGGCATCCCCGTGGTCGCCGTGGTTGACACCAACCACTCGCCCGACGGCATCGACTACGTCATCCCCGGCAACGACGACTCGGCCAAGGCCATCGCGCTGTACGCCAAGGGCATCGCCGACGCCGTGCTGGAAGGCCGCGAACAGAACCTGAACGGTCTGGTCGAAGAGCAGGGCGAAGGTCAGGAAGAGTTCGTCGAAGTGCAGGACAACCAGGCCTAAAGCCTGCTGTCATGTCCGGCGGTTAGTGTCTGGGAGCGGCTCTAAACAAGGTCCGCTCCCGCCTCGCCGGCACTGCGAAGGTGGGCTCCCATCTTCCGAACCCGCCAACCGCGGGCGTCCCATCGAATCAAATCACTGCCCCGGCGAGCCGGGGCGTGTCTTAGCAAAATTGGAGCAAACATGGCTGAAATTACCGCTGCCCTGGTCAAGGAACTGCGCGAGAAGACCGACGCGCCCATGATGGAGTGCAAGAAGGCCCTGACGGAAGCCGAAGGCGACCTGGTTCGCGCCGAGGAAATCCTGCGCGTCAAGCTGGGCAACAAGGCCAGCAAGGCCGCTGCTCGCGTCACCGCCGAGGGCCTGATCGGTCTGTTCATCTCCGCCGACGCCAAGCAAGGCGCCGTGATCGAAATCAACTGCGAAACCGACTTCGTCGCCAAGAACGACGACTTCGTCGGCTTCGTGAACAAGCTGGCTGAACTGGTTGCCACGCAGAACCCGGCCGATGTGGCCGCTCTGTCGGCACTGCCGTTCGGCGACAGCACGGTTGAAACGACCCGCACCGCCCTGATCGGCAAGATCGGCGAGAACATCTCGATCCGCCGCTTCGAGCGCATCCAGACCCCGAACTCGCTGGCCAGCTACGTGCACGGCGGCAAGATCGGCGTGCTGGTGGAATACACCGGCGCCGAAGAAGTGGGCAAGGACCTGGCGATGCACATCGCCGCCACCAAGCCCAAGGCCCTGAACGCCGACGGCGTGAACCCGGCCGACATCGCCGCCGAGCGCTCGGTTGCCGAGCAGAAGGCCGCCGAGTCGGGCAAGCCCGCCGAAATCGTCGCCAAGATGGTTGAAGGTTCGGTTGCCAAGTTCCTGAAGGAAGTGACCCTGTTGTCGCAGCCGTTCGTCAAGAGCGACAAGCACACGGTCGAGCAGCACCTGAAGGAAAAGGGCGCTTCGATCAGCAAGTTCGTGCTGTTCGTTGTCGGCGAAGGTATCGAGAAGAAGACCAGCGACTTCGCCGCTGAGGTTGCCGCAGCCGCCGCCGGCGCAGCCTGACCTCGGGGTAGTGCTTAAAGGCCGGCACTAGATTAAATTCTAGTCCGGCCTTTTTCGCCGCAGGCCGTCCCAAAGCGCACGTCGCCCAGGGACAGCAAACCCGCATGGCGGGCGCGGCGTTGGGGGACTCCCCCATTCTTGTCTTACACTTTCGTCGGATTGTTCTTCGGGATATCACCTATGAGCAGCAGAGCATACAAACGGGTTCTTCTCAAACTTTCCGGCGAGGCGCTGATGGGCGATGATGCATTTGGCATCAATCGCGCCACCATCGTCCGCATGACCGATGAGATCGCTGAAGTCGCCGCCACGGGCGTCGAACTGGCCATCGTCATCGGCGGAGGTAATATTTTCCGTGGCGTCGCCCCGGGTGCGCAGGGCATGGACCGCGCCACCGCCGACTACATGGGCATGATGGCCACCATCATGAACGCGCTGGCGCTGCAAGACGCGCTCAAGCACAAGGGTATCGACACCCGCGTACAATCCGCCCTGAACATCGATCAGGTCGTTGAGCCCTACATCCGCCCGAAGGCCTTGCGTTACCTCGAAGAGGGCAAGGTGGTCATCTTCGCCGCGGGTACCGGCAACCCCTTCTTCACCACCGATACGGCCGCCGCCCTGCGCGGCGCTGAAATCGGCGCCGAGATCGTGTTGAAGGCCACCAAAGTGGATGGCATCTATAGCGCGGATCCCAACAAGGATCCCACCGCTACGCGTTATGCGCGCATCAGCTTCGATGAAGCGATCGTTCGCCGTCTGGAAGTCATGGACGCCACCGCGTTCGCGCTGTGCCGTGACCAGAAGCTGCCGATCAAAGTGTTTTCGATCAATAAGTCCGGCGCGCTCAAGCGAGTCGTCAGCGGCGAAGACGAAGGCACGTTGGTACACGTTTAAAGAAAAGGAAATTCCATGAGCGCCGCAGAAATTCGCAAATCCGCCGAAGACAGGATGTCCAAGTCGCTTGATACCCTCAAGATCAACTTGGGCAAGATCCGTACGGGCCGCGCCCATACCGGCATCCTGGACCACGTGCAGGTCGAGTATTACGGTTCGCCGGTGCCGGTCGGTCAGGTCGCCAACGTGAACCTCGTGGACGCCCGCACGCTGAGCGTGCAGCCCTACGAAAAGCAGATGTCCGGCCCGATCGAAAAGGCCATCCGCGAATCGGATCTGGGCCTGAACCCCATCTCGATGGGCGACACCATCCGCGTGCCGATGCCGGCCCTGACGGAAGAGCGCCGCCGCGACCTGACGAAGGTCGTGCGCAGCGAAGGCGAAGATGCCAAGATCGCCGTGCGCAACCTGCGCCGCGAAGCGAACGAAGCATTGAAGAAGCTGGTCAAGGACAAGGAAATCTCCGAGGACGACGAGCGTCGTTCGCAGGACGATGTCCAAAAGCTGACCGATCGCGCCGTGGCCGACATCGACAAGATGGTCGTCCAGAAAGAAGCCGAAATCATGACCGTATAATTCTGGATCGCCCTGGAGCCAAGCGGCTTGGCCGTTTGGCTCCGGCGTCAGGATTTCTTGCCTATGCGCCGTCCTTTCCATTGCCCCGCAGCACCGTTATGCAGCAGCGATGGAACGACGGCGCAGGTTTTTCTCCCGTATTTCTGATTTTCGCCGGTCTACCGCGCATTCCCCGATCCATGGCAACCAGTTCGACCCAGGCGGTTCCCGATACTCGCGACATCCCTGAGCACGTCGCCATCATCATGGATGGCAATGGCCGGTGGGCGACGCGTCGGTTGCTTCCCCGCACGGCCGGGCACGCCAAGGGCGTGCAGGCAGTGCGCCGCGTCGTCGAGGCCTGCGGCCGCGCCGGCGTGCGTTACCTGACCTTGTTCGCGTTCAGTTCCGAGAACTGGCGCCGGCCCGCCGAAGAAGTGTCGCTGTTGATGCGCCTGTTCGTGCAGGCGCTGGAACGCGAGATCGGCAAGCTGCAAGAGCAGGGCGTGCGTCTGCATGTGATCGGCGACCTGAGCGCGTTCGAGCCCCGCCTGCAGGAGCTCATCGCTGCCGCGCAGGCGCGTACCGCTCACAATGACCGCCTGCACCTGACGGTGGCCGCCAACTACGGTGGCCGCTGGGACATTCTGCAAGCCACCCGCGCCATGCTGGCTGCCGAACCGGCGCTTGCCGCCCACCCCGAGCGGGTGGACGAAGAGCGGCTGGCCAGGCATCTGTCCATGTCCTGGGCGCCCGAGCCCGACCTGTTCATCCGCACCGGCGGTGAGCAGCGCATTTCCAACTTCCTGATCTGGCAGATGGCCTACGCGGAGTTCTACTTCACGGACCGCTATTGGCCGGATTTTGGCGCCGCAGAGCTGCAAGCGGCTTTTGACTGGTATCGCACCCGCGAACGGCGCTTTGGCCGCACCAGCGCGCAAGTCAGCGAAAACGGCGCGCAATAAGCAGACGGCGACAAGCGCGTCTTTCCAAAGCAGCACACGAGGAGACCGTCATATGTTGGGCCAGCGTATCGTTACCGCCGTCATCCTGTTGGCCATTCTGGCCGCGGCGATGATCAGCGCCAATCCCTGGTGGTTCGTCGCCTTGCTTGCCCTGGCCGCCGCCTGCGCCAATTGGGAGTGGCTGCGCCTGACGCTGCCGCAACCCCCGTCCCCCCTGATTTCCGTCGGCGTCGCCGTGCTGCTGTTTGCCGGCATGCTGGCGCTGACTTCCGCCTGGCTGACCGGCGATGGAACCGGTGCGAGCGATCCCGCCTGGGTGCTTTACTACCTCGTGCCTGCCGTGGCTGCCGTGTGGCTGTTCGGCGGCGTTGCCGCAGTGGTCCGCGGACGCTCCGACGCGGCGCCCGCCAGCCTGGGGTGGTCGGTTTTTTCGGTGCCGGCGGCATTTGCCGCGTGGGCAGTGCTGGCGCAGATGTTCATGGCCCGCGGAGCGGGCTTCGTGGTGTCGCTGCTGGCCCTGGTCTGGGTCGCGGATATCGCGGCCTATTTTGCCGGTCGCGCCTTCGGCAAGCGTAAACTGGCACCCCGGGTCAGTCCCGGCAAAACGATAGAGGGCGCCATCGCCGGCGTGCTGGGCGCGGTGGTCTGGATCGGTCTGTCCAGCTTGTGGTCGGGCTCGTTCGGCGCTGCCTTGGTCGAGCGTTGGAGCTTCTGGCTGGCCTTGCCGATCGCCGCGCTGTTGGGCGTGCTGTCCATTGTGGGAGACCTGTTCGAGTCGCTGCTCAAGCGCCGGGCCGGCCGCAAGGATTCGAGCACGCTGCTGCCGGGCCATGGCGGGGTCTATGACCGCATCGACGCGATTCTTCCCGTCGCGCCGTTCGCGCTACTTTTGTCTGGAGTGTTGTTTTGAGGGCTTTTCAACGCGTCGTCGTGCTGGGATCGACTGGTTCGATCGGTGAGAGCACGCTGGATGTGATTGCCCGCCATCCCGAGCGGCTGGCGGTCTACGCGCTGTCGGCACACAGCCGCATGGAACGCCTGGCAGAGCAGGCTGAGGCCAGCCGCGCCGCCGTCGTGGTGGTGCCCGACGAAGCCGCTCGCAAGCGGTTCGCCGCTGCGTGGGCCGGATCCCGGCCGATGCCTGAAATCCGCGTGGGCGCGCAAGCGCTTGCCGATACCGCCGCCGACCCCCAATGCGATTCGGTCATGGCCGCGATCGTCGGCGCGGCCGGCCTGCCGGCGGCGCTTGCCGCCGCCCGTAGCGGCAAGCGCGTGCTGTTGGCCAACAAAGAGGCGCTGGTTGCCGCCGGCTCGCTTTTCATGCAGGCAATACGCGATAACGGCGCGGAATTGCTGCCTATCGACAGCGAACATAACGCCATCTTTCAATGCATGCCGCATGGCGGGCGGGCGGGCGCGCCCGATGCGCAGGCCCCGGGCGTCCGGCGCCTGCTGCTCACGGCCTCGGGCGGCCCCTTCCGGAACCGCGATCTGGAAGACCTGCACGATGTCACCCCGGACCAGGCTTGCGCCCATCCCAACTGGAGCATGGGCCGCAAGATTTCGGTCGATTCGGCCACCATGCTGAACAAGGGCCTGGAAGTGATCGAGGCGCATTGGCTCTTCGCCATGCCGGCCGACCGCATCGAGGTCGTGGTGCACCCCCAAAGCGTCGTGCACTCGATGGTCGAGTACAACGATGGTTCCATCCTGGCGCAACTGGGCCAGCCCGACATGCGCACGCCGATCGCCTACGGGCTGGGCTTTCCCGAGCGCCTGGACAGTGGCGTGGGGCCGCTGGACCTGACCCGTCTGGGCCGCCTGGACTTCGAAAAACCCGATCTGGCCCGGTTCCCGTGCCTGGCGCTGTCGTTTGCCGCGTTGAGGTCGGGGCAGGCCGCCTGCGTGGCGCTCAATGCCGCCAACGAGGTCGCCGTCGAGGCGTTTTTGGGCGGACGGCTTGCCTATACCTGGATTCCTCGCGTGATCGAGGCTTCCCTGGAGTGGCAGGCGCGGCAAGCATCTGTTACGCTCAGCAGTCTTGACGACGTGCTTGCGCTGGATTCCGACGCGCGCCGCTTCGCAGGTAACCTGGGGCTGGCCTGATGGCCGGCCGCGCTTGCTTTCAGATTTTCTAGATCCCGATCCCGATGCTTTTCACCCTGCTGGCCTTTGCGGTTGCGCTTGGCTCCCTGATCATCTTCCATGAGCTGGGACATTACTGGGTAGCCCGCCTGTGCGGGGTGAAAGTGCTGCGTTTTTCGGTGGGCTTCGGCAAGGTCATCCTGCGTCGCACGGACCGCCATGGCACGGAGTGGGCGGTTTCCGCCTTGCCGCTGGGCGGCTACGTCAAGATGCAGGACGATCCCCCTCCTGGCGCCTCGGCCGCCGAAGTGGCCAGCGCGTTCAACAACAAGTCCGTCGGCAAGCGTATCGCCATCGTCGCCGCCGGCCCCATCTTCAACCTGATCCTTGCGGTCTTCCTGTACGCCGGCCTGAACATGGCCGGCACGGATGAGCCGCAAGCCATCATCGCTCAACCCGCGGCAGACACGCCGGCCTCCCGCGCCGGCCTGCTGCCGGGCGACCGCATCCTGGCGATCGACGGGCAGGAAGTCAGCTCCTGGTCGGATGCCCGCTGGCGCCTGATGGATGTCATGGCCACGGGGGGGCGCGCCCAGATCGAAGTGACGACGCCGGCCGGCGCCGTGCAGCAGCGTGAACTGAATCTGCCCGCCAACGCGATGGACCCGTCCGGCGGCGATCCGCTGGCCGCGGCCGGTATCCGTCTGGCCCAACCCAAGCCTGCCGTTCGCGCCGTCAATGACGGCGGGGAAGGGCAGGCGGCGGGGCTGCGCCAGGGCGACCTCGTCATCGCGGTGAACGGCCAGCCCACGCCGGACACCGGCGCGCTGGTCAAGCAGATCCAGGAAAGCGCCGGCAAGACGCTGGCGCTGACGCTGGTGCGGGACGGCGCGAATATCTCGCTGAACGTCACGCCGCGCCCTGAATTGGTCAACGGCCAGGAAATCGGCCGGCTGGGCGTGCAGCTTGGCGGCGATATCCCGATGGTCACCGTGCGCTACGGCATCTTCGAAAGCGTGTGGCGCGGCGCCGTGCGCACCTGGGATACCGCCTGGTTCTCGTTGCGCATGATGGGCCGCATGGTGACGGGCGACGTGTCATGGCGCAATGTCAGCGGCCCGGTCACGATCGCGGATTACGCCGGCCAGACCGCAAGAATCGGGATTGTTGCGTATATCGCCTATATCGCCTTGATCAGTATCAGTCTGGGCGTACTAAATTTGCTTCCCATTCCTATGCTGGATGGTGGCCATCTGCTGTACTATCTCGTCGAAATTGTGCGGGGTAGCCCGCCGCCAGCGAGGTGGATCGATATCGGACAGCGCGCCGGCATAGGTTTATTGGCAGGCCTGATGGGGCTTGCGCTGTTCAACGATTTCACGCGTTTATTCACTTAAACGCGATTTAGCATAAAATCCCCCGCCATTTGCACGACCGAGGATACTCAAGGATGTCTTTTCGCCGGATGTTTCATCACAAAAAGGGTGTACTGCCGGGTCTGATCGCCGCATTGCTGCTGCCGGCCATGGCCCAAGCCTTCGACCCTTTTGTCGTGCGGGATATCCGCGTAGAGGGTATTCAACGGACTGACGCCGGCACGGTGTTCGGCTATCTGCCCGTCAAGGTCGGCGAGAAGTTCACGGAAGAAGAAGCGACCGAAGCGATCCGCCGCCTGTACGGCACGGGTTTCTTCACCGACGTGCAGATCCAGACGGACAACAACGTGGTTGTCGTGGTCGTGCAGGAACGTCCGACGATCGCGTCCGTCAATTTCAACGGCATGCGCGAATTCGATTCCAAGGCCATCACCACCTCGCTCGGGCAGGTGGGATTCGCCGAGGGCCGCATTTTCGACCGCTCGATGCTTGAACGCGCGGAATACGAACTGAAGCAGCAGTACCTGTCCAAGGGCAAGTACGGCGTTGAAGTGACCTCCACCGTGACCCCGCTGCCGCGTAACCGCGTGGGCGTGAGCTTTGACGTGTTCGAAGGCTCGGTGGCGCGCATTCAGCAAATCCGCTTCGTCGGCAACAAGGCCTTCTCGGAAAGCGATCTGCTGGACGAGTTCAAGCTGACCACGCCTGGCTGGCTGACGTGGTACACCGATACCGACAAGTATTCGCGCGAAAAGCTCGAGGGCGATCTGGAACGCCTGCGCTCGTTCTACCTGGACCAAGGCTACCTGGAGTTCTCGGTCGAGCCGCCGCAGGTCACGATCTCGCCGGACCGCAAGGACATCAACATCACGATCACCGTTCACGAAGGCGAACCGTACAAGGTCCGCAGCGTGAAGCTGGCCGGCAATCTGCTGGGCCTGGACAAGGAAATCAACGCGCTGGTGCAGACCAAGCCGAATGAGACGTTCTCGGCCGCCAAGGCGAACGATTCGGCCAAAGCCATCACCGACTACCTGGGTGAACTGGGTTACGCGTTCGCCAACGTCAACCCGAACCCGCAGCTGGACCGCGCCAAGCACGAAGCCGACCTGACGTTCTACGTCGATCCGAGCCGCCGCGTGTACGTGCGCCGCATCCAGATCGGCGGCAACACCCGCACGCGCGACGAAGTCGTGCGCCGCGAAATGCGCCAGCAGGAAGCGGCCTGGTACGACGCCAAGGACATCAAGACCTCGCGCGACCGCGTCGATCGCCTGGGCTACTTCAGCGACGTCAACGTCAAGACCGATCCGGTCCCGGGCTCGCCCGACCAGGTCGACGTCAACGTCGACGTGAAGGAAAAGCCCACCGGCATGATCAACCTGGGTGTGGGCTACGGTTCGTCCGAAAAGGCGATTCTGTCGGCCGGCATCAGTGAAGACAACGTTTTCGGCAGCGGCACCAACCTGACGCTGCAGTTGAACACCAGCAAGACGAACCGCGCGATCGTGCTGTCGCACACCGATCCGTACTGGACCAAGGACGGCATCAGCCGCACGACGTCCGCGTACTACCGCGTGACCGAACCCTGGAACAACAACGACGGCGACTATCGCGTCAAGGCGCTCGGCCTGGGCATGAACTTCGGCATTCCGATCTCGGAATACGACCGTATCTTCCTGGGCGCGAACTTCGAACACAACCAGATCGACCTGTTCACGAATTCGCCGCAGGCCTACAAGGACTTTGTCGGCCAGTATGGCGATTCGACGAATTCGGTGATCTTCAGCACGGGCTGGTCCAACGACACGCGCGACAGCGCGCTGGCGCCGACCAAGGGTTCTTACACCCGCCTGAAGGCCGACGTGTCCACGGTCGACCTGCAATACACCATGCTGACCGGCCAGCAGCAGTACTTCGTGCCGTTGGGCGGTTCCTACACCCTGGCCTTGAACGGCATGGTGGATTGGGGCCGCAGCTACGGCAGCAAGAACTACCCGATCATCAAGAACGTCTATGCCGGCGGTATCGGCACCGTTCGCGGCTACGAAGGCTCGTCGCTGGGTCCGCGCGATACGCTCACGGGCGACTATCTGGGCGGCACGCGCCGCATGATCGCCAACGCGCAGTTGTATCTGCCGTTCCCGGGCGCCTCGAAGGACCGCACGCTGCGCTGGTTCATCTTCAGCGACGCGGGCCAGGTGGCGGCGGGCAGCGGCTTGAGCTGCACCCGTGGACGCAACAACACCGAGGTCGAAGATCCTTGCGGCTGGCGCTTCTCGGCCGGTATCGGCCTGTCGTGGCAGTCGCCGATGGGACCGCTGCAGTTGTCCTACGCTCGTCCGCTCAATTCCAAGGCGGGTGACGACAAGCAAAGCTTCCAGTTCCAGATCGGGACGGGTTTCTAAGCGAGCCGTTACGCTTGAAAACAAGGGAGGGGCCCACCGGCCCGGCTCCCTTGCTGTTTAGTGGCACAATACATACTTTGGCTTTGCCTTACTGGAAGGTGAGATTTTCATGATGTCTGATTTCGCACTTAAATCATCGAAGACGCCGGGTGCCAAGCGCCGTGGCAAGCTGGGCGGCTCCATTGCCCTGGTGGGTGCGCTCATTCTCGGTTCGGCTGCTGCGATTCCCGCACAAGCTCAAAACACCAAGATCGGCTTCGTCAACACCGAGCGGATTCTGCGTGAGTCGGGCCCGGCGAAGACGGCGCAAAGCAAGATCGAAGCTGAATTCAAGAAGCGCGACGACGAACTCCAGCGCCTGAACAACAGCCTGCGTTCGCAAGCCGAAAAGTTCGACAAGGACGCGCCTGTCCTGTCGGAGTCGGATCGCGTCAAGCGCCAGCGTGAACTGTCGAACCTGGATACCGACCTGCAGCGCAAGCGCCGCGAATTCCAGGAAGACTTCAATCGCCGCCGCAATGAAGAATTCTCGGGCATCGTGACGAAGGCCAACGAGGCCATCAAGCGCATCGCCGAGCAAGAAAGCTACGACCTGATCATTCAGGACGCCGTGACGGTCAACCCGCGCATCGACATCACCGACAAGGTGATTCAGAGCCTGGGCAAGTAAGCAGTACCCGTCGAGTTATGCCGGTTTTACTGGATCTTGCCCGCGCGCCGACACTTGAAGCACTGTTGAGCGCTGCCAATACCCAGGGCATGGACTGGCGTATCAGCACGGCGCCCGGCGCGGACCCCTTGCGGGTCTGCGGCATCGGGACCCTGTCTTCGGCAGGCAGCCAGGAAATCGCTTTCCTGGCGAACCCCCGCTACCAGAGCCAGCTCGGCTCGACGCAGGCTGGGGCGGTCATCGTCTCCGCTGATGTCGCCGAGGCCCTGGAAGCCGAAGGGGCTGCCCGGCCGCCGTTCGCGCTGGTCGTCTGTAAACATCCCTATCTGCTTTACGCGCGTGTGGCGCAATGGTTCGATGCTGCCCGGCGGCCTGCGGAACCTGCTGCGACGCATCCGTCGGCGGTCGTCGCGCCCGACGCGGTGATCGAGGAAGGCGTGCGTATCGGCCCCAATTGCGTCGTGGAAGCCGGTGCGCGCATCGGCCGCGATACGGTATTGGGGCCAGGTTGCGTCATCGGCGCCGGTTCGTCCGTCGGGCCGGGAAGCCGGTTGCACGCACACGTCACGCTCTATGAAGGCGTGAAGGTGGGGGCGCGGGCCATCATCCATAGTGGCGCCGTGCTGGGTGCGGACGGATTCGGCTTTGCGCCGGACCCCTCGCTGGGCAAGGGCGCCTGGGGCAAGATTCCCCAGCTGGGCGGCGTGACGGTCGGCGCCGACGTCGAAATCGGGGCCAATACCACGATCGACCGCGGCGCCCTGGACGACACCCTGGTGGCGGACGGCGTCAAGCTGGACAACCAGATCATGGTGGCGCACAACGTGCGCATCGGGGCGCATACCGCCGTGGCGGCATGCGTCGGAATCGCGGGTTCGACCACCATCGGCGAACGCTGCACCATCGGTGGCGCGGCGATGCTGTCGGGCCACCTGAGCCTGGCCGACGACGTACACATATCGGGCGGCACTGCGGTGACGTCCAGCATTTCGAAGCCTGGCCGCTATACCGGGGTGTTCCCGTATGCGGAGCATGGCGAATGGCAGCGCAACGCAGCCGTGATACAACAGTTGGCGCAACTGCGCCGCCGCGTGCGGACGCTGGAAAAAGACTAGGGCGCGCGGTTGCCGCCCTGGCGTGCACGCGCCAAAATTATTTCATTTCGCAGGAAAGCATAGAAAAATGGAACTCGACATCAAGGGGATCATGGAGAGGCTGCCGCATCGTTACCCGATGCTGCTGATTGATCGCGTCGTCGAAATGGTGCCAGGCAAGTCCATTGTCGCCATCAAGAATGTCTCGATCAACGAACCGTTTTTCAACGGTCACTTTCCTCACCATCCGGTGATGCCGGGCGTGCTCATCGTGGAAGCCATGGCGCAAGCCTCGGCTTTGTTTTCGTTTACGGACGAGAACGGCGGGCTGAAGTGCGAAGGCTCCAAGACGGCGTACTACCTGGTCGGCATCGATGGCGCGCGTTTCCGCCGCCCCGTCGTGCCGGGTGACCAGCTGCGCATTGAAGTCGAAGCCGAACGCCTGAGCCGCAGCATCTGTAAATACGCCGCGCGCGCGACAGTCGACGGACAGGAAGTGGCGTCCGCCAAGCTGATGTGCGCGATTCGCAGCCTGGAAGAGTAAATGGCAGGACATATCCATCCTACCGCTGTCGTGGATCCGGCGGCAAAAATCGACCCGAGTGCCGTGATCGGACCGTTCGCGGTGGTGGGGCCTGATGTGACCATCGGCGCGGGAAGCGAAATCGGCCCGTACTGCATGGTCGACGGTGTCACGACCATCGGGCGCAATAACCGCTTCTACCGCTACTGCTCCATCGGCGGCATGCCGCAGGACAAGAAGTACGCGGGTGAAAAGACGCGCCTGACGATCGGCGACGGCAACACGGTACGTGAATTCGTCACGCTGAACACGGGTACCGTGCAGGATGGCGGCGAGACGACGCTGGGCAATGACAACTGGATCATGGCCTATGTGCACGTCGCGCATGACTGCCACATCGGCAACCACACGATCCTGGCCAATTCGGTGCAGCTGGGCGGCCACGTTCACGTGGGCGACTGGGCGATCATCGGCGGCCTGACCGGCGTGCACCAGTTCTCGCGCATTGGCGCGCACAGCATGACGGGCGGCAATAGCTCGCTGATGCAGGATTCGCCGCCGTTCGTGCTGGCGGCGGGCAACCCCTGCCGTCCCGTGGGCATCAACGTCGAGGGCCTGAAGCGCCGAGGTTTTACCCCGGTGATGATTTCCGCCCTGCGCGAAGCCTACAAGATCATTTTCCGCCGCGGTTTGCCGCTGGATGCGGCGCGTGCCGAATTGCGCAAGCGCCAGCAGGAAATCCCCGAGGCGGCCGAGCATCTGCAAACGTTGCTCGAATTCCTTGACGTCGCATCGCGCGGCATCATTCGTCCATGAGCACGCGGATCGGCATGGTGGCCGGCGAGCCTTCGGGCGACTTGCTGGCCGGTCGTATCATTGCCGGTCTGCAAGCGCGCGATCCCGGCGTCCGTTGCGAAGGCATCGGCGGGCCGCAGATGCAGGCCCGCGAATTCGATGCCTGGCATCCCATGCATGCCCTGACGGTGTTCGGCTACGTCGATGCCTTGAAGCGCCTGCCCAGCCTGCTGGGTACCTATCGCGACGTCAAACGCCGCTGGCTGGCGGAACCGCCCGCCGTTTTCGTCGGCATCGACGCGCCCGATTTCAACCTCAGGCTGGAGCATCAGCTGCGTCTGGCAGGCACGCCTACCGTGCATTTCGTCGGACCCTCCATCTGGGCCTGGCGCTACGAACGCATCCACAAGATCCGCGAATCGGTGTCGCACATGCTGGTGCTGTTCCCGTTCGAGGAAGAGATCTACCGCAAGGAAGGCATTCCGGTCACGTATGTGGGCCATCCGCTGGCAGGCGCCATTCCGATGGAGCCGGACCGCGCTGCGGCGCGCGCGCGGCTGGGCATCGACCAGAGCGCCCGCGTGCTGGCGATTCTGCCCGGTAGCCGCTCGTCGGAGATCCGGCTGTTGGCGCCCCGTTTCCTGCAGGCGGCGCAGCAACTGCTGAAAAAGGATCCGGCCCTGCAATGCGTCGTGCCCATGGTCAACGACCAGCGGCGCGCGGAATTCCAGGCCATCCTGGCCGAGCACCCCGTGCCGGGACTGCGCTGCATAACCGCGGATGATCTGCACGGTGCGGGCGGCGACCGCAAGGCGCCGGTGGCGTGGTCGGTCATGGAGGCCGCCAATGCGGTGCTCGTGGCCAGCGGCACGGCGACGCTGGAGACGGCGCTCTACAAGCGGCCGATGGTGATTTCCTACGTGCTGTCGCCCTGGATGCGCCGGATCATGTCGTGGAAGTCCGGGCAGCAGCGGCCGTACCTGCCTTGGGTGGGGTTGCCGAACGTGCTGTTGCGCGATTTCGCGGTGCCCGAGCTGCTGCAGGACGACGCCACGCCCGAAAAGCTGGCCGAGGCGACGTGGGCGTCGCTGACCGACGAAGCGCTGATCGCGCGCGTCGAGGCCCGCTTCACCGCCATGCACCAGGAGTTGCTGCGCGACACGCCAGCCCTGGCCGCACAGGCGATCCTGGAGGTGGCCGGTGGAGCAGCCTGACCTGTTTGCGGCCCCTGAACAGCCTGCAATGCTGACGGCCGGCGTCGACGAGGCGGGCCGCGGTCCGTTGGCCGGCGCCGTTTACGCGGCGGCGGTCATTCTGGACCCGGATCGGCCGATCGAGGGGTTGGCGGACTCGAAAGTGCTGAAGGCCGCCCGGCGCGAAGCGCTGGCGTTGCAGATCCAGGAGCGCGCGTTGGCCTGGTGCGTGGCCAGCGCCAGCGTGGGCGAGATCGATTCCCTGAATATCCTGCGCGCCACCATGCTGGCGATGCAGCGGGCCGTCCAGGGCTTGTCCATGCCGGCGCAACTGGCGCTGGTGGACGGCAATCAGGCGCCCAAGCTGGCTTGCACGGTGCAGACCGTCATCAAGGGTGACGCCCTGGTGCCGGCGATTTCCGCTGCGTCCATTTTGGCCAAAACCGCGCGCGACGCCGACCTGATGCGCCTGCACGCGCTGTATCCGCAATACGCGTTCGACCAGCACAAGGGGTACGGCACGGCGTTGCATCTGCAGTTGCTGCGCGAACACGGGCCCTGCGCCGAGCATCGCCGCAGTTTCGCTCCCATCAAGGCCTTCGGCCTGGTCTCATGAAGCACATCAGTTCCCGCGACAACCCCGCGGTCAAGGCGCTGGCCAAGTTGGCGGGCATGGCGGGCAAGCGCGGCGCGCCGGTGCTGCTGGACGGGGTGCACCTGTGCCAGGCCTGGCTGCAGCATCATGGCGCGCCCGATCAGGCCGTCTTCGACGTTGACCGCCTGTCCCAACCCGATATCGCCGCACTGGCGGCAGCCGTCCCCGATTCGCGTTGCCTGGCGCTGGACGCCCGGTTGATGCAGTCGGTGGCCAGCGTGGAAAGCGGGCAGGGCGTCGCCTTCCTGGTGACGCCTCCAACGCTGGAGCTGCCGGCCGCGGTGGAAGAAAACTGCGTGCTGTTCGACCGCATCCAGGATCCGGGCAACGTCGGCACGCTGCTGCGCACTTGCGCGGCAGCCGGCGTCAAACGGGTGTTCCTGGCCACCGGCACCGCCGCAGCCTGGTCGCCCAAGGTGTTGCGTAGCGGCCAGGGCGCGCATTTTGCCCTGGCGATCCACGAGCACGTCGATCTTGCCGCCTTGCTGCCGCGGCTGCGGGTGCCGCTGGTGGCCACTGCGCTGGACGGCGCCCGGAACCTGTATGCCGGGCGGTTGCCCGCGCAATGCGCCTGGGTGTTCGGCCATGAAGGGCAAGGCGTTGCGCCGGCGTTGCTGGACGCGGCGAAACTGAAAGTCTGGATTCCCCATGATGCCGTGGCGGTGGAGTCCTTGAACGTCGGTGCGGCGGCCGCCATCTGCTTGTTCGAGCAACGGCGGCAAGCGTTGGGAGAGCGGGCATGAAAGCGTTTGGTTCACTGGTTCCGGCTGCTTGCCTGGCGGCGTTGCTGGGCGCCTGCGCCTCGAATTCGCCGGTGAGCGCCGTATTCGTGCCGGTCGTGGCTAGCGAAGCGTCCAGCGTGTCGCAATTGTCGCGCGACGTCGTGGCCCATGCGCCCGACGGCGAGGCCCATACATTGCCCGAGGGCTCGCGCTGGCGGCGAGTCGGGGCCTTGGTGCAGGGGGATGTCTATCGGCCGCTGGGCGAACCGCTGCGGGTCGGCAAACGCGGCGGCTCGGACGCCTATCTCGTGGCGTCTTCGGGCAAGCTGCTGGGTTTTTATTTGCCCAGCGGTAGCGTGTTCATGCCGCTCAGCAAGCCGGTCGTGCTGCCATTCTCCCAGCGCCAGTGAACAAATGAAAAAGGGCCGCTTCTTATGCGGCCCTTTTTTCATGTGCGGCGCCCGGACGCGGGCGCGGACGAGGCGTCAGCCCCGGTCCAGCCCCACTTCCTGCAATACCGTCGTCGCGATTTCCTCGATCGACTTGGTGGTGCTGGACAGCCAGGAAATCCCCTCGCGGCGCATCATGCGCTCGGCCTCAGCGACCTCGTAGCGGCACTGCTCCAACTGCGCGTAGCGGCTGTTGGGGCGGCGTTCGTTGCGGACTTCGGCCAGGCGCTCGGGCTGGATGGACAGGCCAAACAGCTTGGCGCGGTGCGGCGCAATGGTCGAGGGCAGGGTGCCACGCTCGAAATCATCGGGAGTCAGCGGGAAATTGGCCGCCTTGATCGCGTATTGCATGGCCAGGTAGAGGCTGGTCGGCGTCTTGCCGCAGCGGGACACGCCGACCAGGATCACGTCGGCCTGATCCAGCTGGTTCACGAACTGGCCGTCGTCGTGCGCCAGGCTGAAGTTGATGGCGTCGATCCGGTTGCGGTATTTTTCCGAATTGGCCTGCATGTGCGAACGGCCGATGGAATGGCTGGACTTCAGGCCCAGCGCCTGCTCGATATGGCTGACGAAGGTGCCGAACAGGTCCATGAAAATCCCGTTCGCCTGGCGAACGCGGGCCAGGATCTCGGGGTTGACCAGCGTGCTGAACACGATGGGGGGTACACCGGCTTCCAGGGCGCTGCGGTCGATGCGCATGGCGACCTCGGCCGCTTTCTCCAGGGTATCGACGAAGGGCAGGCGGATCGGCTTGAAATCGACCTCTTCGAACTGGGAAAGCACCGACTGGCTGAACGTCTCAGCGGTGATGCCGGTACTGTCGGAAACGATGTATACCGTGCGTACGATCGGGGTAGATGTCATGTGTAAAAAATTCCAACCAGTCAGATAGCCGAGGGTACTCCACCGAGTACAATCAGGCCCCTATAAGTCACCCCAAGGGCGGTCCAAGGCCAGTTTGGTCAGCGTTTGGATAGGCGATTTCATACGCCGATTCATGCATTGACCAAACTCGCTTTCATTCCATTGTAAAAGGTGACTTCAATGTCGTACGTTGTTTTGTTCGAGCAGCTCCGCATGACGGACGTGGACTCGGTAGGAGGCAAGAACGCATCACTAGGCGAAATGATCAGCCAGCTGTCTGGCGCGGGTGTCCGCGTGCCGGGCGGCTTTGCCACGACCGCTGACGCCTTCCGCGACTTCCTGAAGGCCTCGGGCCTGGACAAGCGCATCGCTGAACGCCTGACCACGCTGAACCCCGAAGATGTCCGCGAACTGGCCAACGCCGGCGCGGAAATCCGCCAATGGCTGGTCGAAGCCCCGTTCTCGCCCGAGTTCGAAGCCCAGATCCGTGAAGCCTTCGCCAAGCTCGACGCTGACGGCAAGGGCTCGTTCGCCGTGCGTTCGTCCGCCACGGCCGAAGACCTGCCCGACGCCTCGTTCGCCGGCCAGCAGGAAACCTTCCTGAACGTCGTCGGCATCGACGACGTGCTGGACAAGATCCGCCACGTGTTCGCGTCGCTGTACAACGACCGCGCCATCTCCTATCGCGTGCACAAGGGCTATGCCCACGCTGACGTCGCACTATCGGCGGGCATCCAGCGCATGGTGCGTTCCGACAAGGGCAGCGCCGGCGTCATGTTCACCATCGACACCGAATCGGGCTTTGAAGACGTCGTGTTCATCACGTCGTCCTACGGCCTGGGCGAAACCGTCGTGCAAGGCGCGGTCAACCCCGACGAGTTCTACGTCTTCAAGCCGACGCTGGCCCAGGGCCACTACCCGATCGTCGGCCGCCGTATCGGCTCCAAGCTGATCAAGATGGAATTCGACCCCGAGCGTCCCGAAGGCCGTGCCGTGCGCACCGTCGACGTGCCGGTGTCCGAGCGCAACCGCTACTCGCTGACCGACGACGAGGTCAATGAACTGGCCCGCTACGCCGTCATCATCGAAAAGCACTACAAGCGCCCGATGGACATCGAGTGGGGCCGCGACGGCGTCGACGGCAAGATCTACATCCTGCAAGCGCGTCCGGAAACGGTGAAGTCGCAGCAGGGCGCCAACGACGTGCAGCAGCGCTACCGCTTGAAGGCCACCGGCCAGGTCCTGATCACCGGCCGCGCGATCGGCCAGAAGATCGGCGCCGGCCCCGTCCGCGTCGTGGGCGACATCTCGGACATGGACAAGGTCCAGCCGGGCGACGTGCTGGTCACCGACATGACGGACCCCAACTGGGAACCCGTGATGAAGCGCGCCGCGGCCATCGTCACGAACCGCGGCGGCCGTACCTGCCACGCGGCGATCATCGCGCGTGAACTGGGTATTCCGGCTGTCGTCGGTTGCGGCAACGCCACCGACCTGTTGAAGGAAGGCCAGGCCGTGACCGTGTCTTGCGCGGAAGGCGACGAAGGCCGCATCTATGATGGCCTGATCGAAACCGAAGTGGAAGAAGTCCGCCGTGGCGACATGCCCGCCATCGATCTGAAGATCATGATGAACGTGGGCAACCCGCAGCTGGCGTTCGACTTCGCGCAGATCCCGAACAGCGGCGTGGGCCTGGCCCGCCTGGAATTCATCATCAACAACAACATCGGCATCCACCCGAAGGCGGTCCTGGACTACCCGAATGTGGACGGTGAACTGAAGAAGGCCGTGGAATCGGCGGCTCGCGGCCATGCCAGCCCGCGCGCATTCTTCGTCGAGAAGATGGCCGAAGGCGTGGCGACGATTGCCGCCGCCTTCTACCCGAAACCCGTGATCGTGCGCATGTCGGACTTCAAGTCCAACGAATACCGCAAGCTGGTCGGCGGTTCGCGCTACGAGCCCGAGGAAGAGAATCCCATGCTGGGCTTCCGCGGCGCATCGCGCTACATCGCCGAAGACTTCGCCGAGTGCTTCCGCATGGAATGCGAAGCGCTGAAGAAGGTGCGCGACGACATGGGCCTGACCAACGTCGAGATCATGGTGCCGTTCGTGCGCACCGTGGGTCAGGCGGAAAAGGTCGTCAACCTGCTGGCCAAGCACGGCCTGGCGCGCGGCGAGAACGGCCTGAAGCTGATCATGATGTGCGAGGTGCCGTCCAACGCCATTCTGGCCGATGAATTCCTGCAATTCTTCGACGGCTTCTCGATCGGTTCCAACGACATGACGCAGCTGACGCTGGGTCTGGACCGCGACTCGGGCATGGAACTGCTGGCTGCCGACTTCGACGAACGCGACGAAGCCGTCAAGTTCATGCTGCGCCGCGCGATCAAGGCTTGCCTGGCCGCCAACAAGTACGTGGGCATCTGCGGCCAAGGCCCCAGCGACCACCCCGACTTCGCGCAATGGCTGAAGGACGAAGGCATCCTGTCGATGTCGCTCAACCCGGACACGGTTGTCGACACCTGGCAGCGTCTGGCCAAGTAACGATTGGCTGGCTGATCGAAAATGCCCCGCATCGGAAACGATGCGGGGCATTTTTTTGCGGCCAGGGCAGGCCGATCGGACGGGGCGGGCGAGGGGGGTTACGCCGTCCGATGCACTTCCATGTACTGGGTCGGTGTTTGGCCGAGGGTCCGGCGGAACGCGGAGGCGAACGCGCTCGGGCTGGCATAGCCCAGGTCCAGCGCGACCCGGGTCACGGCCTGGCCCCGGCTCAAGCGTTCGATGGCGGCGAGCAGGCAAACCTGCTGGCGCCATGCGGCGACGCTCACGCCGGTCTGCTCACGGAAAAGGCGGGTGAAGGTGCGCCGGCTCATGCCAGCGTGGTCGGCCAGCGCATCCAGGCCGACCGCCACCGAGGGCGCATCGAACAACTGCCGGCATGCCCGGGCCAGGCGAGGGTCCTGCGGCAGCGGCGCATGCAGCGAAAGGCGCGGCATGAACGCGATTTCCGCCACCAGCATCGCCATCAGCTTGCCGGCCCGCCCCTGGACGTCGTACATCGCCGGCAGATCGATGGCCTCTTCCAGCAAATGCCTGAGCAGCGGCGAAACTCCGTAAACACAGCAATGGGCGGGCATTTGCGCCGCATCCGCGTCGCCCGGCGACACGAACGCATTGAGCATCGTGACTTGCCCCGACATGGTCATTTCGTGTGCCATGCCGGCGGGCAGCCAGCACGCCCGCCGGGGGGGCACGAGCCACCGGCCTTCAGGCGTGGCAACGCTGATCGCGCCACGGGAAGCAAAAGCGAACTGGCCGCGCCGATGCGCGTGCATTGGAAACGTCGAGCCGGCCGCGTAGTCGTTCGCGGTTACGACCACGCCGCGCGGGATGTCTTCGAAAGGGTCAAGCAGCGTGTTGCGCATGGCCCAAATTCTACAACTTATAGCCTGATAGCGAAGGCGGGCCGCCTCAAGCGCGCTTACGATCCCGGCCAGCCGTCGTCCAACGCACGGCGGCTTTCAACAGCATCGGAGGCGCCATGCGCAAACCCTTTCATCGCGTGGGGACAGGCCCTCGCGCCGTCCTCGTTTTGCACGGCTGGTTCGGCGACGCCCACGCGTTCGAGCCGATCGAGCCCTGGCTGTCCGGCGACGCCTACAGCTACGTGTTCATGAATTACCGGGGCTACGGCGCCAGGCGGGATGTGCCCGGGGCCTACACGATCGACGAGATCGCCCTGGACGCGCTGGCGCTGGCCGACGAACTGGGATGGCGCACCTTCAGCCTGATGGGCCATTCGATGGGCGGCATGGCGATCGAACGCATCGCCGCTTTGGCTCCCGCCCGGGTGCGGGGCCTGGTCGCGATCGCACCCGTCCCTTGTGGCGGCATACGCTACGACACGGCCACGCGGCAGTTGCTCGAAGGCGCCGCCGATCGCGCCGATCTTCGCCGCGCCATCATCGACCGCAGCACCGGCGGCCGATTGCCGCCGGCCTGGGTCGAATGGAAGGCCGCCTACTCGGCGGGGTGTGCTTTGCCCAACGCCTTTGGCGCGTACCTGCGCGCGTGGGCCGATACGGACTTCAGCGGCGAGATCGCGGGCAAGCATCCCGTGAAGGTGCTGGTGGGCAAACACGACCCCACGTTCAACGCGGCGTTGATGGCCGACACCTATCTGCGCCGCTATCGGCTTGCCAGTCTTGAGGTGCTGGAGGCGGCCGGCCACTACCCCATGAACGAGACGCCGCTTGCCCTGGCCGCCGCGATCGAGACGTTCCTGGCCGCCCTTGAGGAACGCGCCGATGCGCGTGTCCCAAGCGCGTCATGATGAGGCACGACAGGCTTGCGGCGGTTCAGGCGGCTTGCGCTTCCCGGGCCAGCAGGGCGCGTTTGCGGTCGATGCCCCACCGATAACCGGCCAGCGACCCGTCGGTGCGCACCACGCGATGGCAGGGAATGGCAAGCGCGATGTTGTTGGTGGCGCAGGCACGGGCCACGGCGCGCACGGCGCGTGGTGAACCGATGCGTTCGGCAATGTCGGTGTAGGTAGCGGTCGCGCCGGCCGGAATGTCGCGCAGGGCCTCCCAGACGCGGCGCTGGAATGCGGTGCCGCGCACGTCCAGCGGCAGGTCCAGGCCGCGGGACGGGTCTTCCACAAAACCCACCACAGCGGCCACCCACGCTTCGAACTCCGTATCCGCGCCGATCAGCCGGGCGGCCTTGAAGCGATCTTGCAGGTTGTGGACCAGTTGTTCGGGATCGGCGTCCAGCGCGATCTCGCAGATGCCGGTGCTGCTGGCCGCGACCAGCAGCGCGCCGAGCGAACATTGGGCCACCGCGAAGCGGATCTCCACGCCTTCGCCGTCCTTGCGGAAGGCCGTGGGCGTCATGCCCAGGATGGCCGGCGCGGCTTCGTAGAACCGGCCGCTGGAATTGAAGCCGGCGTCATACATGGCGTCGGTGACGCTGGCGCTTTGCTTGAGCTGCTGGCGTGCGCGGCTGGCGCGCAAAGCATTGGCGTAGGCCTTGGGCGTGATGCCCGTGGCGGCCTTGAAGACGCGGTGGAAATGAAAGCGGCTCATGCCGGCCTGTTCGGCCAGCGTGGACAGGTCGGGCGGCTGCTCGGCCTCCAGGGCGCGGCAGGCTCGCTCGACGGCGGCGGCGTGCTGTTTGCTCAAGGGGGCGGCGGCTGGGCTCATTCGGGACTCCTGACGTGCGCATGATCAGATGCGCGATGACCCCATGGTCTCAAAGGCGCCGGGACGCCGCACTCCGGATGTTGCGCGCGGGAAGGCGCTGCTCAGGCAGGCGCGTACACATCCAGGAACCGGCGCAGCAACCCGCCCGCCACGGGGGTCGCGCGGACGTTGGCCGACAGGTCGGGAATGTCGAGGTTTTCGGCGGCGTAGCGGCGGCCGTAGCGCTCCAGGTGGGCGCGCACGAAGTCCGGGCCGAATTCGGGGTGGAACTGGGTCGAAAACACGTTGCGGCCGATGCGGATCATCTGGTGCTCGTCCAGATCCGACCGCGCCAGCACGGCCGAGCCCGGCGGCGGCTGCAGGACGGTCTGGGCGTGCAGCATCTGCGCGGGGAAGGTGGGCGGCAGGCCGGCCAGCAATTTGTCGCCGGCGGCGGGGGGCAGCAGTTCGACCGTTTGCGTGCCGACTTCGCGTCCCGCGGGGTTGTAGCCCACCTTGCCGCCCAGCGCGTGCGCCAGCAACTGGTGGCCGTAGCACACGCCGAACATCGGCAGGTCCGCGGCCGCGGCGTCGCGCAGCCAGGCGGCGGTGTCCTCGCTCCAGGATTCCTTGTCCGTGACCATGGCGGGCGATCCGGTGATCAGCGCGGCACGGTAGCGGGCGGGGGCTTGCGGGCGCTGGCCCTCGTGCACGGCCACGACTTCGATGGCGTCGGCGGGCAGGCCAGCCGCTTTCGCCAATTGTTCGGCATAGCCGCCGAACTGGCTTTTAAGCGTGTCGTCCGGATCGCCGGTGTGCAGGATCAGGACGGGTAGGGCAGAGGATATTGCAGCGGTCATGGAAGCTTGTGCGTGGTAAGGGCGGACGCCGGCGATCCGGATGGGATCAGGGCATCAATGCGCATCATAATCCAGTGCAAATATTCGTGAGCGCGGCATCCCACCCCGCTGCATCCCGGAAATACGTACAATCCGCTCACGACTCATCCTTTCAGGCGACCTTAAGACTATGTGGATCTGGCTGGGACTGGCCGCGCTGGCCCTTATCGGGGAACTGGCGACGGGTACCTTCTATTTGCTGCTGGTCGCCCTGGGATTGGCGGCCGGGGGCGTCGCCGCCTGGCTGGGCTCGGGCCTGGAATGGCAGCTCGTGGCTTGCGGCGTCGTGCTGCTGCTGGGCCTGTTGCTGCTGCGCAAGACGCGTGTCCTGAAAAAGCGCGAGGTCAATTCGGCCCGCAATGCCGACGTCAATCTGGACATCGGGCAGACGGTGACCGTGGAAGCCTGGTCCGAACAGGGCACGGCGCGCGTCTGGTACCGCGGCGCCCACTGGCAGGCCGAGCTTGCCCGCGGCCAAGCCCCGCGCGCCGGCGAACACATCATTACCGAACTGCGCGGTTCGACTCTGGTGCTGACCCCGCGGGGCACGCCGGGTTCGGCACAGTAGAACCGGCTTGCGCCACGCGCAGCCCGCAGCAGGCGCCGTTGCCGCCAGGCAGGGACGCCCTCGCACTTACTCCAGGAGAGGCTTTACATCATGATCGATACTTCCACTATCGTCCTGCTCGTCGTCGTCGCGCTGGCGATCCTGATCGTCATCAAGTCGATCGCCATCGTGCCCCAGCAGCACGCCTGGGTAGTCGAGCGCCTGGGCAAATTCGACCGCGTGCTGTCGCCCGGAGCAGGCTTCGTCATCCCGTTCATCGAGCGCGTGTCGTACAAGCATTCGCTCAAGGAAATCCCGCTGGACGTCCCCAGCCAGGTCTGCATCACGCGTGACAACACGCAATTGCAGGTCGACGGCGTGCTGTACTTCCAGGTGACGGACCCGATGCGCGCGTCCTACGGTTCGTCGAACTACATTTCGGCGATCACGCAGCTGGCACAGACCACGTTGCGTTCGGTCATCGGCAAGATGGAACTGGATCGCACCTTTGAAGAGCGCGATTCCATCAACAGCAACATCGTGTCGTCGCTGGACGAAGCCGCCCTGAACTGGGGCGTGAAGGTGCTGCGCTACGAGATCAAGGATTTGACGCCGCCCAACGAGATCCTGCGCTCGATGCAGGCGCAGATCACCGCCGAACGTGAAAAGCGCGCGCTGATCGCCGCGTCCGAAGGCCGCCGCCAGGAACAGATCAACATCGCCACCGGCGAGCGCGAAGCCGCCATCGCCCGTTCCGAAGGCGAAAAGCAGGCCCAGATCAACCAGGCGCAGGGCGAGGCCGCCGCCGTGCTGGCGATTGCGGAAGCCACCGCCAAGGCCATCACGCAAGTCGCCGATGCCGTGCGCCAGCCGGGCGGCATGGAAGCCGTCAACCTGAAGGTGGCCGAGCGCTACGTCGAGGCGTTCAGCAACGTGGCCAAGGAAGGCAACACGCTGATCCTGCCGGCCAACATGTCGGACGTGGGCGGCATGATCGCCTCCGCCATGACCATTGTGAAGTCCACGCGCAACACCTGATACTGCGCCCTGCGGCGCCCCGGCCATGATCGCTCCCGTTAATTTGCTTTTGATAGCAGGCCTGGCGGGAGTGCTTTCCTTGTGTGTGCTGGGGTCCCTGGCGCGCAGCGGCATGGCGGGGATCAATGAAGCCATACGCGCCAACTTGCTCACGCTGTTGGCGTTTTTCACATTTGGCCTGCAGAACACGTCGGCGCCTTGGTGGCTGTCGATCGTGGTGCCGAACTCGGCCATCGCGCTGGCGCTGTATTCCTACTACTCGGGCGTGCGGCGGTTGATGGGCCTGAGCGTGCCGCGGCATCTGATGACGGTCGGCTGCCTGATGACCCTGGTGGTGTTGCTGGCCTACACCTATGTGGATTGGCGGGTCGGGCCGCGCATCATCGCGATGTCGCTGCTGCAGATGGGATTCCTGCTGGCCGTGGCCGTCACCGTCCAGCGCAACATGCCGGCGCACCGCTCGCGCTACAGCTACCGCTTCGTGTGGGCGGTGGCGATGGTGTCCGCCATGGTCTGCGCCGTGCGGGCCGGCGCCCACATCCTGAACCTGGTGCCCCCGCAAGCCTTGATGGAGCCCAGTGTCTGGAACATCGCCTATCTGACGCTGGGCGTGCTGGTGATGCCTTGCCTGACGCTGGGCACCATCATGATCATCCACGACCGCATGCTGGCGGA
>NZ_DBHKZA010000059.1:37655-42068 GCF_057314935.1 Achromobacter sp. | reverse complement strand
GCCAGCAACCACGAAGCCAATCTGCTGTCGGTCATCAACAAGCAGGTGGATGTCGCGGTCAACAACACCGAGGCGCTGGAACGCTATCGCCTGAACACCGGCAAGGACGCCAATGACAGCGTGCGCGTGCTGTGGAAGTCGCCGCTGATCCCGGCGGACCCGCTAGTGATGCGCACGGACCTGCCTGCCGACCTGAAAGGCCGCATCCGCGACTTCTTCGTCAACTACGGCAAGGGCAAGGACGCCGAGCGCGAAATGGCCAACCTGAAGGCGCTGACGTATCAGGGCTTCCGCGCCTCCGACAACCAGCAGCTCGTGCCGATCCGCCAGATCGAACTGGCGCGTGAAAAAGCCAAGGTCGAAGCCGACAGCACGCTGGGCCAGGCGGAAAAGCAGAAGCAACTCGCCGAACTGGACGGGAAGCTGGCCAGCCTGGGCCAGCCCGCTTCCGCCAAGCAATAAGCCTTGCCGCAACACGCCGGCGCGTCGCCTGACGCGCCGGCGCCTGACCTCCGAATGCCTTCCCGCGGATCGCCTTTCTCCATGAACCTAGCCACCCATCCCGCCTGCCTGCCGCGCCGCGCTCGTCGCTGCCGGTCCTTCTTGTCTGGGCCGTCGTGCTTGCGCTGCTTGTCATGTCGTGGCGGGGCGCGGACATGCGGCCCCTGGACCTGCTGCGCGACTCGGGCAACATGGCCCAGTTCGCCGCGGACTTCTTCCCGCCCAACTTCCGCGACTGGCGCATGTACCTGGACGAGATGATCGTGACGGTGCAGATTGCCGTGTGGGGCACATTCCTCGCCATCGTGGTGGCCGTGCCGCTGGGCCTGCTGTGCTCGTCGAACATGGTGCCGGCGTGGGTCTACCAGCCCATGCGCCGCCTGATGGACGCCTGCCGCGCCATCAACGAGATGGTGTTCGCCATGCTGTTCATCGTGGCCGTGGGCCTGGGCCCGTTCGCAGGCGTGCTGGCCCTGTGGGTGCACACGACGGGCGTGCTGGCCAAGCTGTTCTCGGAAGCCGTCGAAGCCATCGACCCGCGTCCGGTCGAAGGGGTGCGGGCCACGGGCGCCAACGCGCTGGAAGAAATCGTCTACGGCGTGATCCCGCAAGTGCTGCCGCTGTGGATCTCGTATTCGCTGTACCGCTTCGAATCGAACGTGCGTTCGGCCTCGGTGGTCGGCATCGTGGGGGCGGGCGGCATCGGCACGGTGCTGTGGGAAATCATCCGCAGCTTCCGCTACGCGGAAACGTGCGCGGTGATGATCATCATCGTGGCGTTCGTGGTCGTGATCGACATGCTGTCGTCAAGGATACGCCGGGCGTTGATCTAGAGATTTTTCCGAAAGCTGTCCAAAATTTCGGTCGGCACCCATTCGGGGATTTTCGAAGATAAGAACCTGGGTTGGTGCTGAACACTGGACAACAGCAGACGCCGGCGCAAACCAGAGTTGTCCAGGAGCCAGAGACGGTCTGCCAGCCTTGATGCGTGCGTCAGATTTTCCATGCTGCGCGAAAACCTGCGCAGCAGATCTTTGGCCGGGACACGATGGCCGCCAGCGCGGACGCGCAATGCGACGCGAGCCATCGACAAAGCAACGTCATCAAGCCCTACAAAAATCAGGTTGATCTTATAGTCGCGTGCTTTGGCGACACCTATCAGATCCAACGCGCTGTTGCCGGTAAGCGTTGTTTCGATAGCAAATGAATCAAGGGCAGCCAGGTGGGCACGCCTTTCCTTCAAGGCCTGCCTGCCGGCCTGGATGATGTTCCGCGGGTTGTCGAAATCGGTTGGCGAGATTCGGCGGGCAATGTCGTCGGGATTCACGAAAGGCAGCCGGCCGTGCAGCCGGTCGCTGATGAGGGTCGATTTTCCCGCGCCATTGGGTCCGGCAACAACCCAGAGCTGAGGAATCGTCACGCCGCGGCGGGTTCGGATACCAGCTCCTCGGAGCCGTCGGCCGTGAATCTGACGAGCTGGCACGTACCATCAGGCTGCTTGCGAATGACATGGCCGGGCGGCATCAGCGCTTCACGGAAATAGACGGATCTTCCCGCCGCAAGATGCTGACGCGCGGCCCTGCCTTCATCGGCCGACAGTGCGGCGTCAAGGGTGCCCAGCAGCTTCGCTTCCTGCGCTGCCGAAATCTGGCCCAATGTTTCGATGGGAACGGTCTTCATGGTCTGGCGATTCCAGTGGCCTGAACGGCCCCATTCTAACGCCGGCGAACTGCGATGCTGTGCAAATGCGGGATGTTCTCAGCCCGCTTGCCGCAGCGCCAGGAACGCCGGCAGCGCCAGCAAGCCCGCCAGGCGGGCGTTGTCGATGTCGGCTTCCGAGACCTTTGCGCGCGGCATCAGGAAGTTCACGGTGCCCAGGCATGCGCCGGCGTAGACGACCGGGATGTTGATCACCGATTGCAGGCCCAGGTCGCGGATCGCGTCGTGGTCGTTGAAGAATTCGCGGATCGCGGCTTCGCCTTCGCCCACAAATACCTGTTGCTCAAGCAGGACGTGGCGGCCCCAGGGCGTGCCGCGCTTGTCCTTGCTGCCGCCCGGGGGATAGGCCTGGGGGTTCGAGCTGTACAGGCGCACCACGCGCATGGCGTCCGCGTCGTAGCGGTTGACGGTGCACAAGGCGTGGCCCAGCGCGGCGTGGGCGTAGGCGTCGATGGCTTGCAGCGCAGCCGCCGCGTCGGCCGAGGCGTAAGCCCGCGCGACGGCCTGCACGCCGGACGGCGCGGGATGCTGCGGGATAGCGTGGCCGGTCATTCCGCGGTGATCCCCAATTCCTTGATCAGCTTGCCGTACTTGTCGGCGTCGCGCGCCAGGATCTGGCCGAATTGCTCCGGCGTGGTCTCGGTCAGCAGCACGCCCATGTCGCCCATTTTCTTGATGACGTCGGGGCGCTTCAAGATCAGGTTGATCTCGCGGTTCAGGCGCGCGGTCAGTTCGGGCGGCATGCCCGCCGGGCCGAATGCGCCGTACCAGACCGACAGCTCATAGCCGGGCAGCGTTTCGGCGACGGTCGGCACCTCGGGCAAGAGGGGCGAGCGCTTTTCCTCGGTGACGGCCAGCAGTTTCAGCTTGCCGGTCTGCACGTGCGGCAGCGTCTGCGTGCCGGCGCTGAACAGCACCTGCGTGCGGCCGGCCACCGTATCCAGGACGGCAGGCGCGCCACCGCGGTAGGGGATGTGCATCATCTTCACGCCGGCGGCTTTCTCGAACAGCGCGGCGCTCAGGTGGTTGGTCGAGCCTTGGCCCGCCGACGCGTAGGCGACCGTATCCGGGCGCTCTTTCACGTAGGCGATGAATTCCTTCAGGTTGGCGGCGGGCACCGACGGGTGGACCACCATCGTGTTGGTCACCAGGGCCAGTTCGGCGATGGGCGTGAAGTCCTTCACTCCGTCGAAGGGCATGTTGGAGTACAGGGCCTGGTTCATGGTGTGAGTGCTCATCGAGCCTACCAGCAGCGTGTAGCCGTCGGGCTTGGCGCGGGCCACGAAGGTCGTGCCGATGTTGCCCGAGGCGCCGGAGCGGTTCTCGACGATGACGGACTGGCCCAGCGACTGGGTGAGCCCCTCGGACAGCACGCGCGCCAGGATGTCGGTGGAACCGCCGGCGGCCCACGGCACGATCAGCGTGATGGGCTTTTCCGGCCAGGCTGCCTGGGACAGCGCGGGCGCGGCCAGCGCCAGGCCGAACGCGCATGCGCGCAACAGTCGTTTGAATCGCAGTGTCATGGTGATTACCCCTTGTGCAAGTGCCGGTCTGGACGCCGGCTGGAATGGAACTGGTTGATCAGGATCATCGGCCGACGGCATAGCCCTGCATGCCGCGCGGATTGGCGCCGGCGCGCAGCAGCAATGCGCCGCCCGCCGCGGGTTCGCGCGTGCAGGCGCTGATGCGGCCTTCAGACCACGCCGGGCCGACCTTGACCTCGTGGCCGGCATCGCGCAGCGCCTGGACCGTGGCCTCGGGCAGGCGGGACTCCACCGTCAGGCGGTTCAGCGTCTGCGTGCGCGGCCAGAACGAACCGGGAAAGTGGTCGATGTGCCAGGAAGGCGCGTCGATGGCTTCCTGCAGGTTCATGCCCATCGCATGGCGCAGGAAGAACGCCACCGTCCATTGGTCCTGCTGGTCGCCGCCGGGCGTGCCGAACGCCATGTAGGGTTGCCCGTCGCGCAGCACCAGGCCGGGCGACAAGGTGGTGCAAGGGCGCTTGCCCGGCTGCAACTGGCCTGCGACGCCGTCGTCCAGCCAGGTCATCTGCAGGCGCGTCGTCAACGGGAAGCCCAGCCCCGGCACGACCGGGCTGGACGACAGCCAGCCGCCGGAAGGCGTGGCGGCCACCATGTTGCCGTCGCGGTCGATGACGTCGATCTGGCAGGTATCGCCCACGAAGATTTCGCG
>NZ_DBHKZA010000059.1:0-37555 GCF_057314935.1 Achromobacter sp. | reverse complement strand
TGCAGATGCACCGGCCCTTGCGACCAGACGCCGCATTTGGCGACGGTATAGCGGCCGTACTGCGTGGTGGCGGGTTCGTCGTAGGTGGCGCGCCAGTCGGCCATGTCGGCTTTGCGCAGCAGCCCGCGGTTGCGCTGGCCGGTGGTGTCGCGCACCGCCTCATGGGTGTAGTAGGCGTCGATCGCGTCGGCGACGAAGCCGCGGTACCAGCCATTCAGCGCGGCATCGATGCGGCCGCGGCGGTCGCTGCTGGCGGCATGCGCCTCGTCCAGGATGCGGGTGTAGGTGGCGGCGATGGCGGGCGTGCGGAACAGGGCGTCGGGCGCGGGCACGCGGCCATCGGGCAGCCAGACATCCCGGGAAGTGGTCCATTCGTCTCGGAACAATGCCTGCACGGCCAGGATGGCCTGCGTCACGCGGGGCACCAGCGGAAAGCCGTTGCGCGCATAGTCGATGGCCGGTTGCAGCACGTCGGCCAGTTCCCACGTGCCGTAATCGCGCAGCAGGGTCAGCCAGGCGCCGAACGCGCCGGGCACGGTGGCCGGCAGCAGCCCGATGCCGGGCACCTGTTCCACGCCCAGGCCGCGGAAGTAGGCGGGCGTGGCCAGCGCGGGCGCGGGCCCTTGGCCGCAGAGCGCGCGCATGCGCTGTTCGCGCTCGCTCCAGAACAGGATGGGCACTTCGCCTCCAGGCCCGTTCAGGTGCGGTTCCACGATCTGCAGGGTGAAGCCGCCGGCCACGGCGGCGTCATAGGCGTTGCCGCCGCGCTCCAGCACGCCCATCGCGACTTGCGAGGCCAGCCAGTGCGTGGACGACACGACACCGAAGGTGCCGCGGATTTCTGGACGGGTGGTGAAAGCGTCGCTCATTTGACGGAGACAGGCGGGGAGGGAAAGTGGATGGAAGTATAGGATCGAGAAATAACTTGATTCAGCTTTGTTGGCATAATTGAATAACCATATGGTTATAGAGAGATCCATGAGCTGGGATGCCGCCCGTCTGGCCAATCGCCTGAAGCACCGCCACCTGGCGCTGCTGACCAACATTGCCAAGCATGGCTCGCTGACCCGGGTGGCGGCCGCCACCGGCATCAGCCAGCCCGCCGTCACCAAGGCCCTGGCCGAACTGGAGGACATTTTCGGCGCGCCGCTCTTCCTGCGCAGCGGACGCGGCTTGCAGGCTACGCCGCTGGGGGAGCTGGCCCTGCTGCGGGCGCGCCACATGCAGAGCGATCTGGACCTGTGGGCGCGCGAAGTCGAGGCCCTGCACGCGGGCCGTTCCGCACACTTGAACGTGGGCGTGGTGCCGTACGTGTCCAGCGCCTTGCTGACGGCTGCCATCAGCCAGCTGCACCAGGGCCACGGGGTCACGCTGACCTTGCACCGCGCCACCACGGATCATCTGGTGCCGATGCTGCGCCGGCACGAGCTGGATTGCATCATCAGCCGCGCAACGTCGACGGTGGCGCTGGACGACCTGATGCACCGGGTGCTGTACCACCAGCGCCCGCGCCTGATCGCGCACAGCCGCCTGGCGCAGCGCCTGGCCCGGCGCGCGCCGGACTGGGCCGCCGTGGCGTCCATGGATTGGGTATTGCCGGCGGCCAACACGCCCACGCGGCAACTGATCATGGAGCACTTCATCCGCGCCGGACTGCGCGCGCCCTCGCCGGTGCTGGAGGCGTACTCGACCGACGTGATCGAAGGCATGCTGACGATGAACGAGGCGCTGATCTCGGTCGTGCCCGAAGACATCGCGCGGGAACTGTGCCAACGGGGCAAGCTGGGCATGGTGCCCTGGGACTTCGGTTGGGAACTGCCGCCCATCAACCTGATCCGGCGCAAGCGCGAGCAGCCGCTGGCGGCCGAAGAGCGCTTTTCGGACATCCTGCTGGAACTCTGCGGCAGCCCGCCCAAGGCCTGAGCCTTGCTAGCGGGCCAGTTGTTCCCGCGCGATCGTCAACAGGGCCGCAGCGGCCGATTCGGGCGCGCCGTTGTTGCTGACTTGCGCCAGCCGGCACGCTTGCGGCACCGCGAAGGCCTGCGTGGCGCGTGATAGCCGTTGCGCGATCTGCTCGGCGCTTTCGCGCCCGCGGCCCGCCAGGCGGCGCGCAAGCAAGGCGGGCTCGACCGTGATTTCCACGGCCATCAATGCGGGATAGCGGGCATGCGCCGTTGGAAGGTGCGCGCGCGACCCGTTGACGATGACGGCCGCGCCACAAGCCAGCCAGGTATCGATTTCGATGCCGATGCCATAGTGCAGCCCATGGCTGGCCCAGCGCAGCGCGAAGCAGCCCAGCGCCGCGCGGCGGGTGAATTCTTCGGGGGTCAGGCGCAGCGCGTCTTCGGTGTCGCCGCTGTCGCGCGTGATGTAGCGGTGCGCGACCAGCACGGGCTCGTTGTCTTGCAGATGGGCGCGCAGCAGCCGCAGCAAGGTGTCCTTGCCGCTGCCCGAGGCGCCCATCAGGTAGATCAGCCGCGCGCCGTCCGCGGGCGAGGCCGGAGCCGGTGGGGTCATGGGGCGGGGGGCCCTTGCAGATAGTCCGCGCCGACGGCGTCGGTGTGCGTGCCGTCGAAGCCATAGTGGCGCGCGGCGATGAAATCGGCGCCGGGTTCGGGCTGGACGAAGACGCTGATGGCGGGCACCGCCATGGTCTGCCCGCGCAACGGGTCGGCAAAGGCGGCGATGCGGCGTTGCGCCTGCTCCAGCGCGTCGCCCGCCAGTTTCCCCGTCAGCGTGATGTGGAACGTATAGGTGTCGAACACATACGGGTAGCCCCAGTGCGCCAGCATGGCTTGCTGTTCGGGCGGCAGCGATTGCGGCTGGCGGCGCGCGGTTTCCTCCGGCGTGGGCGGGGCGCGCAAGTCGTCCAGCCCGCGCACGGCGGCATTGGCCAGGGCCTGGATGCGGGCCTGCCCCTGCGTATCGGATCCGGCGATGCGCCAGGCAAGGAATCCGCGCAGTGTTTCGCATTCCAGTTCCACCTCGAAGGGGAGGACGCCGCGGGCCAGTTCCCGGGCGGCGGCGTCCACGGCTTGCGGCGTGGCGCCGGCGCGCAGCCGGAAAGGCGGCTTCAAGGTGGCGTGCAGGCCGTAATGGCGCGGCGCCTCCGTCCAGTCGCGCGAGGGTTCGGGCAGGCCGGGCGGGGGCGGCAGCGCCGCGCCAGTGTCGGCGCAGCGGCCCAGCCAGCGGCTGCCGTATTCCAGCCACGGGCCGGTGGGCGCCAGGTACAACGCATAGCGATGGGCAAGCGGCATGGTCAGGCCGCCATGCGCAGGCTGTTGTCGTGGCCGAACACGCGGGTGGCGTAGCGCAGTTCGCCGCCGACAATGGCGGCGACCACCCGCGGCAGTCCGGCCACCTGGTCGTCCACCACGATGGCGTCGGCGATCAGGCCTGGCGTCAACGCGCCGCGGTCTTTCAGGCCGGCGGCGCGCGCGGGATTCATCGACACCAGGTTCCAGGCCTGCGCCAGCGGCAGCACGCCGTCCTGCACCAGCCGCATGACGGCGGCCAGCGGGGCTGGATAGTAGTAGTCGGACGTCAGGATATCGCACAGGCCGTCGCGCACCATCTCGGTGGCACTCGGCGCGCCGGTGTGGCTGCCGCCGCGCACCACGTTGGGCGCCCCGAAGACGACGGAGTTGCCCAGGTCGCGGGCAACGCCGGCGGCGTCGCGGGTCAACGGAAACTCCGCGACGCCGCAGCCCAGCTGGTGATAGTAGCGGCGCGTGGCGGCGTCGGGGTCGTCGTGCGAGGCGACCTTCAAGCCGGCAGCCTGCGCGCAGGCGGTCAGCTCGCGCATGGCGTCGGCCACGGAGTCGGCCGCCGACATCGCGGCGCGGATGCGTTCCTGGAAGGTGTCCAGGTCGCATTCGGCGCGGCTGGCGTATTGCATCAGCTTGCGGTCATCGCCCAGGCGGCGCGCCATGCTGGGCAGGTGGTCGTTCAGCGCCAGGAAGCGCACGCGGCCGTCGCGGATCCATTGCTGGGCCAGATCGACGCCGCCCACGTGGTGGGTTTCGAAACGCAGGTGCACGTAGTGCCGCGCGCCCATCAGGTGCTGCATGCGTTCCAGCGCGTCGAACATGCGTTCGGCATAGGCCTCGCCGCGCAAGCCGCCTTCCCAGGACAGCGTCACGCCGTGGAACTCCGTGGTGATGCCATTGGCCAGCAGTTGGCGGTCGACGTCGAACAGCGCGCTGTCATACGGGAAGGTGACACTGGGCCGGGGCATGATGGCGCGTTCGAAGGCGTCGCCATGCAGGTCGACGATGCCGGGCAGCACCAGCAGGTCGCCGGCGTCGAACCAGGGGGCGCCGCGGGCGGGCGTGGCGCCGCTGTCATCGATCAGCCCGCCATGAAAGCGCAGGCTGGCTTGTTCGACGCCGCGCGGCGTCAGGATGCGTTGGCCTGTAACACCGGCCAGGGGCGAGGGGGCGTGTGAGTTCATGGTGTGACGTTATCGATTCTGCATGACAACCAGATGTCTAGATGTGTGTTGTTGCTTTCAAGCCTTGCCTTACCCATCGCCGCGCGGTTGTTGTCCGGCGGCGATGGCCTTGCCGTCTAGCTTTCGTCCGCAACCATCAACTGCACGAGGTCGCCCACGAAGCGGGTGATGCTGTATTGCAGCGGGGCGCCTTCCTGGTCCACGTTCAGCGCTTCCACCTGAAGGATCGGCCGCGTCTTGGGCTGGCCTAGCAGGCGCGCGACTTCGGGCGTGGGCAGCGCGGCGGTGATGCGCGACCATTTGCGCGTGTAATCGCCGATGCCGTAATGCGCATAGACCTTGGACACCGAACGCAGCGCGGTCAGGCGGTCAGCGAAGTCCGGGAAGCGCTTTTCGTCAAAGAAGTGTTCGGATGCGCTGATCGGGCGGTTTTCAGCCTTGCCGACCATCTGCACGCGCAACAGCGGCGCCGTGCGGGCCAGCCCCAGATGCTTGGCGATATCGGCCGCGCGCAGGGTCTGGCTGCCCAGGGCTTCCAGGTGGCCCAGCACGCCCTGGCTGCGCAGGTTCTCGGAAAATCGCGTGCGCTTGCCGATGGCGTAATCGATGGCGTGTTCCTGCACGAAGGTGCCGCGCCCCTGTTCGATCCGGACCAGGCCGCTTTGTTCCAGCTCGCCCATGGCGCGCCGGATGGTGTGGCGGTTGACGGAGAACTTGGCGGCCAGTTCCGGCTCGGACGGCAGCTGTTCGCCCGCCATATAGAGCTTGTTGCGGATGTCGTCCGCCAGGGACTCGCCGATTTGCCGCCAGACGGCGATGCCGGAACCTCTTTCAACCATAGGGTGCGCTCGTGCTGTCACATCAGCTTCATGAAGAATGGCTGTGATTGTGCCTGATGCGGCGGCCGCCGGATAGGCGGTGCACAGATGCCGCCACTGTCATCAAAAATTCACGCCAGGCTGTTGAACTTGGAATTCGGAGCGATCATACTTCATCCAGTCGTCTAGACGTTTAGAGGAAATAATGGATCACTCACTAGCAGGACAGGATGCGGCCAACGCCCAGCGCGCCGCCTGGATGCGCGTGCTGTCGCTGGCCAGTCCGGCCGCGCTGGAAGGGGCGTTCAGCGCTCTGGGCAGTGTGCCAGCGCATCAGATGCTGCGTCCGGCGCAGACGGGCATGGCCATGGTGCGGGCGCGCAGCGGCGGCACCGGGGCGCGCTTCAACCTGGGGGAAATGACGGTGACACGTTGCGCCGTCACGCTGGGCGATGGCGTGGTCGGTGTGGCCTACGTGCAGGGCCGATCGTTGCGGCACGCCGAGCAGGCCGCCGTGGCCGACGCGCTGCTCCAATTGCCCGATTGGCACGACACCGTGCAGGCGCACCTGATCCAGCCGTTGGCCCGCCAGCATGCCGAGCGGGCCGAGCGCCAGGCGCAGGTGGCGGAGCAGACCAAGGTGGAGTTCTTCACGATGGTACGAGGCGAGGACTGACATGCAAGCACAGACATTGAACGCGCCGGCCGCCAGCCGCGGCCTGCTGCCCGGCTTTGCGGATCCGGTCAACAACGCGCAATCCACTTTCCGCACGGCCTTGCAAGCCCTGGCCCATCCCGGACGTGTCCATGAAATCGTCGCCGAATGCGGCGTGCCGGCGGGGCTGTCGCCGGCGATGACTGCGATGCTGCTGACCTTGGTGGACGTGGACACCCCGCTGTGGCTGCCCCGCGAGGTGGGCGCCGACGTGGTGGCGTTCCTGCGCTTTCATTGCGCCTGCCCCATCGTGCCGTCGCCCGCGCTGGCGCGCTTTGCCGCGGTGCCGGCCGGCTTTGACGCCCCGACGCTGTCCGCCTGCCACCAGGGCGACCCGGCTTATCCCGATTTGTCCACCACGCTGCTGATGGAGGTCGCCTCCCTGTCCGGGGGCGAGGCGGTCACGCTGTCCGGCCCGGGCATCCAGACGCGGCAGGTCCTGTCCGTCGACGGGCTTGCCGACGGCTTCTGGCGCGAGTGGCGCTTGAATCATCAACGGTTTCCGCTGGGTGTGGACGTGTTCCTGACGCACGGCCGGCGGATGTGTGGATTGCCGCGCACGACGCGCGTGGAGAACTGACATGTATGTCGCCGTGAAAGGGGGCGAACGCGCCATCCTGAATTCCTACCGCATGCTGGACGACTACCGGCGGGGCGATCGCGAGATCCCCGAGCTGAGCCTGGACCAGATCCGCGAACAGATGCCGCTGGCGGTGTCGCGCGTGATGGCTGAAGGGTCGCTCTACGATCCGCAACTGGCGTCGCTGGCGCTCAAGCAGGCCGCCGGCGATGTGATCGAGGCGGTGTTCCTGTTGCGCGCCTACCGCACGACGCTGTCGCGCTACGGCTACACGCAGCCGATCGATACGGGCGCGATGCGCCTGCAGCGCCGGATCTCGTCGACGTTCAAGGACGTGCCCGGCGGCCAGATCCTGGGCCCGACCTACGACTACACCCAGCGCCTGCTGGACTTTTCGCTGGAGGCGCAGCGTGAAGCCGATGCGCTCCCGCCCGGCGACCAGGCGCTGGACAGCGACATGCCGCGGGTAACCGACCTGCTGGCGCATGACGACCTGATCGACGCCGAGGCCGTGCCGGAAGGCGACCCCGAGCCCTTCGACCTGACGCGCCAGCCGCTGGATTTTCCGGCCTCGCGCGCCGCCCGTCTGCAGAACCTGGCGCGCGCCGACGAAGGCTTCCTGCTGTCGATGGGGTATTCGACGCAGCGCGGCTATGGCAACACCCATCCGTTTGCCGCCGAGATCCGCTATGGCACGCTGGAAGTCGAGATGCACATCGAAGAGCTGGGGTTCGCCGTGACCGTCGGCGAAATCGAGATCACCGAATGCCAGATGGTCAGCCAGTTCGCGGGCAACGCGGAAGAAGGGCCGAAGTTCACCCGGGGCTACGGGCTGACGTTCGGCTACGGCGAACGCAAGGCCATGTCGATGGCGCTGGTGGACCGTGCGCTGAAGGCAAAGGACTTGGGCGAACGCGCCGATTCCCCGGCCAACGACCACGAGTTCGTGCTGTACCACAGCGATAACGTCGAGGCCTCCGGCTTCGTGCAGCACTTGAAGCTGCCGCATTACGTGGACTTCCAGGCCAACCTGGAACTGTTGCGCCGCATGCGCGCCGAACGCGGCGCGCCGCAGCCGGCCACCAACGATCAGATGGACGAGGCGGTTTCCTCATGAGCGCACAACACGCAACGGTCGAACGCGACGACCACTACAACTTCGCCTACCTGGACGAGTCCACCAAGCGCATGCTGCGCCGCGCGCTGCTCAAGGCCGTGGCGATCCCGGGCTACCAGGTGCCCTTCGGCAGCCGTGAAATGCCGCTGCCCTATGGCTGGGGCACGGGCGGCATCCAGGTCACGGCGTCCATCATCGGCAAGGACGACGTGCTGAAGGTCATCGACCAGGGCTCGGACGACACCACGAACGCCATCAACATCCGCCGCTTCTTCGGTCGGGTCACGGGCGTGGCGACCACCGAATCCACGCCGGACGCCACCATCGTGCAGACGCGCCACCGCATCCCCGAAACGCCGCTGGCCGAAGGGCAGGTGATGGTGTTCCAGGTGCCGATCCCGGAACCGCTGCGCTGGCTGGAACCGAGCGAAACCGAGACCCGCACGATGCATGCGCTGGCCGAGTACGGCGGCATGCACGTCAAGCTGTACGAAGACATCGCGCAGCATGGCCGCATCGCCACCACCTACGACTACCCGGTCATCGTGAACGACCGCTACATGATGCGGCCGTCGCCGATCCCCAAGTTCGACAACCCCAAGCTGGACGGCAACCCGGCGCTGATGCTGTTCGGCGCGGGCCGGGAAAAGCGGGTGTACGCCGTGCCGCCCTACACCCGGGTCAAGAGCCTGGACTTCGAAGACCATCCGTTCACGGTGGAAAAGTGGAGCGAGTGCTGCGACCTGTGCGGGTCGCGCGACAGCTTCCTGGATGAAATCATCCTGGACGACGCCGGCACGCGCCGCTTCGTCTGCTCGGACACCGAATACTGCAACCACCGCCAGACGCAGCAACGCGACAACGAGGCCGCCGCATGACTCCCCAACCTTTGCTTTCCGTGCGCAACATGACGCGCACGTGGGACGGCGTGCATGGCTGCCGCGACGTCAGCTTCGACCTGTATCCCGGCGAGGTGCTGTGCGTGGTCGGCGAGTCCGGCTCGGGCAAAAGCACGTTGTTGTCGGCCGTGTCGTACCAGACCCAGCCGGATGCCGGCAGCGTCTGGTACGACACGCGCGACCAGGGCTTCATCGACCTGGCGGCGCTGCAAGGCGCGCGGTTGCGGCTGCTGTCGCGCACCGATTGGGGCTTCGTGCGCCAGAACGCCCGCGACGGGCTGCGCATGCAGGTCAGCGCCGGGGCGAACATCGCGGAACGCCTGATGGCGGTCGGTGACCGGCACTACGGCGATCTGCGCGAAGTGGCGGGCAACTGGCTGCAGAAAATGGAGATCGACGCGGGCCGGCTGGACGACACGCCGGTGTCGTTCTCCGGCGGCATGCAGCAGCGCCTGCAGATCGCCCGCAACCTGGTGACGCATCCGCGCCTGGTGTTCATGGACGAGCCCACCGCGTCGCTGGACGTGTCGGTGCAGGCGCGCCTGTTGGACCTGTTGCGCCAACTGGTGGCGGACCTGGGGCTGGCCGCTATTGTGGTCACCCACGATCTGGCCGTGGCGCGGCTGCTGGCGCACCGCACGCTGGTGATGCGCGGCGGCGTCGTGGTGGAAAGCGGGCTGACCGACCAGATCCTCGACGATCCCCAACACCCCTACACCCAATTGCTGGTGTCTTCCATTCTGCAGAGCTGAACATGCGCGAAACCACTCCCATGATCGAGGTGCGGGGCCTCGGAAAGATGTTCACCCTGCACAACCAGGGCGGCATCTGGCTGCCCGTGCTGGACGCCGTGGATTTCGACGCGGCCGCCGGCGATTGCCTGGTGCTGGCCGGCCCGTCGGGCACCGGCAAGAGCACCTTGCTGCGCTGCCTGTATGGCAACTATCTGGCCACCGAAGGCAGCATCCGCGTGCGGGCCCACGGCGAATGGGTGGAGCTGGTGGGCGCGCCGGAGCAGCGCATCCTGGCGCTGCGCCGCGACGTCATCGGCTACGTCAGCCAGTTCCTGCGGGTGATCCCGCGCGTGTCGGCGCTGGACGTGGTGGCCGAGCCGCTGCGCATGGCGGGCGTGGATACGGAAGACGCCCGCCGCCAGGCCGGCGCGCTGTTGCAGCGCCTGAATGTGCCGCCGCGCCTATGGGGCTTGGCGCCGGCCACGTTTTCGGGCGGCGAGCAGCAGCGCGTGAATATCGCGCGCGGCTTCATCGCCCGCCATCCCATCCTGTTGCTGGACGAGCCCACCGCGTCGCTGGACGCCGACAATCGCCGCGTCGTGATCGAGCTGATCCACGAAGCCCTGGCCGCGGGCCGTTGCCTGCTGGGCATCTTCCACGACGCCGAAGTACGCGATGCCGTCGCGACGCAGACCCTGGCCTTGCGTCCGGCCCAACCCGCTACGGCGGAACTGGAGTAGACATGCCGAGCACTTACCTGACCCATGCCCGCGTGGTCATGCCCGACCGCGTCCTGGAAAACAGCGCCGTGCTGATCGACGACGGCCGCATCGTCGCCATCGATCCTGATGGCGCAAAGGCTGACCGGGAGATCGACCTGCAAGGCCAGACGCTCATGCCCGGGTTGATCGACTTGCATTGCGACGCCATCGAAAAGGAAGCCGAGCCGCGTTCGCGCGTGCTGTTCCCGCTGGACTTCGCGGTGGCCCAGGTGGACCGCCGCAACGCCGCGGCGGGCATCACGACGCCGTACCACGCGCTGTCGTTCGCCAACAATGAATGGGGCGTGCGCAACAACCAGACAGCGGCGCAAGTGGTGCGCACGGTATGCGCCTTTCGTCAGCACAGCCTGGTCGACAATCGCGTGCACTGCCGCTACGAAGTCACCGACGAGACCTCGGTGGACGTGCTGCGCGCATTGATGGACGAGGGCGCGGTGGACTTGCTGTCGGTGATGGACCATTCGCCCGGGCAGGGGCAGTTCAAGACGCTGGAATCCTATCTGCAGTACATGATGGGCAATCATGCGATGAGCCGCGAGCAGGCGGAAGAGGCCGCGCACGCCAAGACGCGGGCCAAGGATGGCGCGGTGGGCCGGGTGGAGACGTTGCTGTCGCATGCGCAGTCGCTCGGCATCCCGACGGCCAGCCATGACGACGATTCCATCCACCGCATCGCCACCATGCGCAATCTGGGCGTGGCGATGAGCGAATTCCCGATCACCCTGGACACCGCGCGCGCCGCGGTGTCTTGCGGCCTGCCGACCATCCTGGGCGCGCCCAACGTGCTGCGGGGCCAGAGCCAGAGCGGATCGATGCGCGCCATCGACGCCATCCGGGCCGGCGTGGCCAGCTGCCTGTGTTCCGACTACCAGCCGTCCACGCTGATCGCCGCGGCGTTCGCGGTGGCGGCGCAGACCGACCTGACGTGGCCGCAGGCCATCGCGCTGGTCACGGCGAATCCCGCGGACGCTTGCGGGCTGGCCGACCGGGGCCGTATCGCGGTGGGCCAGCGGGCCGATCTGGTGGCGGTGGCGCAGGTGGGCGGCATGCCGTTGATCAGTCACACCTGGTCGGCCGGCCGGCTGGTATTCTCGACCCACTATCTGCCGGCTCGCGAGCCGGTGGCTGCCCTGCGCGACGCCCAACGCGTGGCGGCCTGAAGGCCCTTTTCAGGAGCCCCGCGATGAATCCGATAGTGATTGCCGTGGCGCTGAGCGCCACGCACACGTTCAGCAAGCCGGTCGTGCCCATGATCGTGCTGCGCAAGGGGCTGGGGGTCGAGGGCGATTGCCACCTGGGGGTCACCGTCCAGCACCGCTCCCGGGTCAGGGCCGATCCGACGCAGCCCAATCTGCGGCAAGTCCATCTGATCCAGGGCGAATTGCACGATGAACTGCAATTGGCCGGATTCAACGTGGCCGAAGGGACGATGGGGGAAAACATCACGACACGCGGCATCGATCTTCTGGCCCTGCCACGCGGGGCGCGCCTGCGCATCGGCGCCGACGCGGTCATCGAGATCACCGGCCTGCGCAACCCTTGCTCCCAATTGGATAAATACCAGAAGGGCCTGACGGCCGCCGTGCTGGGGCGCAACTCGGACGGCAGCCTGCTGCGTCGGGCCGGGGTGATGGGAATCGTGCTCGAGGGCGGGGCGGTCAGCCCGGGCGACGCCATCCGGACGGAGCTGCCGCCCTTGCCGCATTGGCCGTTGGAACGCGTATAGGCGCAAAAACATCGCTCCCGGTCACAGACGGGGTGCCCCGCATCTGGTTAAATGGCGAAAGGGCGTAACGGCCTAAGGCGGAGCCGCGTTCTTGCGGCTTGCTCAGGCGAAGCCGTACTTTTCACGGTTCGCCATCCAATTTTCCGGAGCGCGCGATGGCACGATTCAATTTCACCCAAGACCCCGAAGAACCCGATCTGTGGGCGGCCGAGAACGTGCCCGCCGGCAACGGCCGTCCGCCCATCCACGTCATGATCCAGACGGACGGCGAAGAGCCTGACAGCGGCGCGTCCAAGGTAGTCAAGGCCATCATCGACAATCTGGACGACCACATCCTGGCAGCGTCCGAGTTCCTGCTGGACAACTATTCCTACGAGCACTGCAAGAAGCTCGGCATCGAAGACGACCAGCTGCTGAAGGAAGAAACCGCGGAAGCCATGGCCGAAAAGGCCGTGCTGCGCGCGCTGTGGCTGTTCGATGAAGACGGCGACGGCTATGAACTGTGGTTCACGCTGCCGTGGGATCCCGTCCACACCTACGACGTCGAATTCGAAGACGGCGCGCCGGTATCCTGCTCGGTCAACGACTAAGCCTGAATGCCTGGCAGACGGATGGGGCGGTTCCTTAGCGGACCAGTTCGAACTTCGTCGCCAGGCTCTGGCCCAGCGATTCGTCGTAGCGGTAGCGCAATTTAAGCGGCTTGCCCTTGCGGATCTGGCCGGGCGCCGTGTTCTCAAGCGTGACGTCGATGTCGCGGTCCACGAATTCCGTGCAATCCGTATCGGCGCGCGCGCCATCGGGGATGTCGGCCGATTTCACCTTCAGCCGGAATGTCGTCTGTGTGAGTTCGGTGCCATCGGTACGGTACTGGCGCATCTGTACGGCGGGCGTGGAAGCCGTGCCGGACAGGTCGCACGAAATGCGTGTCCAGGCGTGGGCGGCAGGCACGATGGCCGTCATGGCAATGGCTGCCAGAATGCCGCGCAGGGGAAGGGGTGTCATGGCATGCGTATCGCGCGTGGCGCCGGGGCGCCGCGCGGGGAGTCAGGCAAGGGAGTCTTATGTTGCTCCCGCCGATGCCGGCAGGTCAAGCAATCAGGTGTTAATAAAAAAGCGGGCCACGGCCCGCTTTTTTATCGCCTTTGTCATGCATCCTGGCTGGCGGGCTTGCCCGTTGCCGCATTCGCGTCGTCTGCCGATGCGTCTGCAGGCTGGTCGCCCCGGTCGTCTTCCAGCTTGGCGATCACCGCGGTGGCCAGGCTGTTGCCGACGACGTTGGTGGCCGTGCGGCCCATGTCGAAGAACTGGTCGATGCCCATGATCAGCAGCAGGCCGGCTTCGGGCAGATGGAACATCGGCAAGGTCGCGGCCACGACGACGAGCGAGGCGCGCGCCACGCCGGCCATGCCCTTGCTGGTCACCATCAGCACCAGCAGCAGCGTCAATTGCTGCGCAAAGCTCATTTCGATGTTGTAGGCCTGCGCGATGAACAGCACCGCAAAGGACTGGTACATCATCGAACCATCCAGGTTGAACGAGTAGCCCAGCGGCAGCACGAAGCCCGAAATGCGCTTGGACACGCCGAAACGCTCAAGTGCTTCAATGGTCTTCGGATAGGCCGATTCACTGCTGGCAGTGGAAAAGGCCAGCAGCGTGGGTTCCTTGATCAGGCCGCCCAGGCGGCGCGTGGACTTGCCCAGGAACAGGTAGCCCACGCCGAACAGGATGGCCCACAACAGCGCCAGGCCCAGGTAGAACTCGCCGATCAGCTTGCCGTAGCTGACCAGCACGCCCAGGCCTTCGGTGGTGATGGCGGCGGCCATGGCGGCGAACACCCCCAGCGGCGCGAAACGCATCACGTAATCCGTCACGCGGAACATGATCTTGGCCAGCTCGTCGATCATGTTGTAGATCGTATTGTGGCCTTTGCCGCGGATGAAGGACAGCGCGGCGCCGAAGAACAGCGAGAACACCAGGATCTGCAGGATCTCGTTGTTGGCCATGGCTTCCGCAATGCTCTTGGGGAACACGTGCGCGATGAAGGCCTTGAGGGTGAAGTCGCCCGTCTTCAGTCCCGACGTGATGCCCGCATCGGGTATCGCCAGGTTCATGTGCGCGCCGGGCTGGAAGATATTGACCAGCAGCAGGCCCAGCAGCAGCGAAATCGCCGAGGCGGCGATGAACCAGACCATGGCGCGCAGGCCGATGCGGCCCACGGCGTTGGCGTCGCTCATGCTGGCCAGACCGGACACCAGCGTGGCGAACACCAGCGGGGCGATGATCATCTTGATCATGCGCAGGAAGATATCCGTGATCAGGCTGAAGTAAGACGCGATCTGCGCCGCGTCTTTCGCGTCCTGCGCCGTCTGGTTGCAGAGGTAGCCCACCACGATGCCCAACACCATCGCGATGCCGATGTAGCGCGTCAGCTTCTTTGTATTCATGATCAAAACGGAAACAGGGACCTGTCGCGGAGCCCTGGGAGGGGCGGGCCCGCCGGCATAGGGCGGGGCACGACGGTCCGGTGACGGATATGCCAGGGATGCCCGAACGTGCGGGTTTTCCCTTGGGGCGCGATGTTAACGCCGCAAACCTGACAGTTGGTTGTCAGGTCGGGGACGGATCAGCCATGCCAGAATGGGCCGGCGCCAAGGCCCGCAAGGCCATTGCGGCGCCTCGAAAAAAGAACCGGCCCCGACCGGGGCGATAGACAGGAGACAAGGCAATGCCGAAACGCGAATTGTCCGTGCTGGCTTCCGGGTACACCTACCTGGAAGGCTTGCGGTGGCACGAAGACCGCCTGTGGGCGTCGGACTTCTATACGGAACAGGTGATTGCCGTGGACCTCCAGGGGCGGGTCGAGCAGATCTGCCGCGTGCCGCAGCAGCCGTCCGGCCTGGGCTGGCTGCCCGACGGACGCCTCTTGATCTCATCCATGAAAGACCGCAAAGTGCTGCGCCGCGAGCCGGACGGCACGCTGGCGGTGCATGCCGACCTGTCCGCGCTGACGGGCGGCCCGATCAACGACATGGTGGTGGATGCGCAGGGTCGCGCCTACGTGGGCAATTTCGGTTTCGACCTGATGGCAGGCGCACCCGTCGCCACGACGACCCTGGTGCGCGTGGACACGGACGGGGTCGCGCAGGTGGTGGCCGACGGGCTGTGCTTTCCCAACGGCTCTTTCATCACCCCGGACGGCAAAACGCTGATCGTCAACGAGACCTTCGGCAACCGGATCTCCGAATTCGATATCCAGGCCAACGGGGCGCTGGGGCCGCGGCGCGACTGGGCGGACTTCGGCGCGCTGCCCGACAGCGATGACCTGTGGGTGCTGATCGCGGCGTCGGCCATCGGTCCTGACGGCGGCGCGCTGGACGCGGAAGGGGCGGTCTGGGTGGCGGATGCCATCGGCAAGCGGATCGTGCGGGTCGCGCGTGGCGGCAAGATCCTGGAGCAGATCGATACGGGCGAACTCGGCATCTTCGCCGCGGCGCTGGGCGGGGCCGACGGCCGCACGCTGTTCATGGCGGCGGCGCCTGACTTCATCGAAGCCAACCGCCGCGCCAAACCCGAAGGCCGGATCCTGATGACGCGGGTAGACGTGCCGCACGCCGGCAGGCCCTGACACGAAGAAGGCCGGCGGCGCCGATGCGCCGCGGGCCTTCGGCCTATTTCGGCGCCAGCCAGGCGTCGGCGTAGGTGTCAACGGCCCCCAGGCCGGTGGTAATGGCGCCATGCACGCGCGAGTCCAGGAAGGTGGAGTAGTTGGTGTCGTCGATCCAGGCCAGTGGCACGTCCTCGGCCAAGATCTTCTGCAATTCCGTATACAGGCGCTGGCGTTCCTCGTCCGTCGCGGCGGTGGCCGCCTGGTCGAACAATTCGTCCACTTTGGGGTTGCGGTATTGCGAAGTGTTGGTGAAGGCCAGTCCTTTCTTGATGTTGCTGCTGACGTAGGTGCGCGATACGCCGATCGCCGGGTCGCCATACTGGAAGACGCCGTTGTAGGCCATGTCGAAATCCCAGTTGCCCATGCGCGAGGTCCAGCCGCCGACGTCGGTGCTTTCGATGTCGATGGCGATGCCGACCTTGCCCAGGCTCTGCTTGGTGTATTCCGCGATGCGGCGCTGCATCTCGCCGTAGGGGTTGGGAATCAGCCCCAGCTTCACGCGCACGCCCTTGGCATCCGGCTTCAGCCCCATCTCGTCGAGCAGCGCGATGGCTTTCTTCGGGTCGTACGGATACTGCTTGATATTGGGATCGAAGAAGCGCGTGTTGCGGTGGAACGGGCCGGTCGAGACGGTGCCCAGGCCGAACATGATGCGCTTGACGATGAATTCGCGGTCGATCGCGTACATGACGGCTTGCCGGAAACGCTTGTCGTCCATCGGCTTGCGCGCCTGGTTCATTTCGATCCAGTGCAGCGTGGACCAGTATTCATAGCCCTTTTGCGTGACATTGATGTGCGCCAGTTTCGACACGCGCGGCATGTCGAACGGTTCGATGTCCTGCAGCCAGGCTTGCTGCACCGTGCGCTGCTCGAGCGCCAGGCGGCGCGAGGCGGCATCCGGGATCACGCGGTAGGTAATGCCGTCCAGATAGGGGCGGCCTTCCTTCCAGTAATGCTCGTTCTTCACCAGTTCGATGTACGACCCGCGTTCCCAGCGCTTGAACTTGAAGGGGCCGGTGCCGATGGGCGCGTTGTTGTGCGGGTTCTGCGCCATGGGCGTATCCACGTCGAACAAGTGCTTGGGCAGGATCACGCCGCCGCCGATGTCGAAGGCGTACAGAAATGCCGAGTAGCGCTCCTTCAACTTGAACACCACGGTGTGCGCGTCGGGCGCGGTGATGTCCTCGATGTAGCGCATCAGCGAACGGGTGCGGGGCGTATTGGCCAGCACCTGCTTGTAGGAAAACAGCACGTCCGCCGAGGTAAAGGGTTTGCCGTCGTGCCATTGCGCATTGGGCTGCAAATGGAAGGTGTAGGTCAGCTGGTCGTTTGACACGTCCCACGATTTGGCCAGGCTGGGCTGCGGCTTCAGGTCGAAGGAGTAGGTCAGCAGGCTTTCATAGACTTTGCCTGCCACCATCTGCGTGGTGCCGACCTGCTGCATGGCCACATTCAGGTTGGGCGGTTCCGGGTTCAGGATGGCGGTCAGCACGCCGCCGTATTGCGGCTGGGCATCGGGCGAGGGCGGGGCGGCAAAGACGGCAGGAGCGGCGGCGAGGGCGGCAGCGGCCAACAGGCCCTGCGCCAGGGCGCGGCGGACGATATTGCACTTCAAGGCAAACCTCCTTGGGTTGGCGCCCGAGGCGGGCTCGGGTGCAGCAACATTAAATCTTAAGTATCAAATAGTGATACTTAAGAATCCAAGGAAGTTATGGTGCAGCAGCCTGCCCGGCCGCGCAAGGCGGCCGGCGCTAGGGATTTCCCGGGAGCAGGGTGGCCGGGACGGGGTGCTCAGTTGCGGTTGGGGCGGCCGCTGAGCGCGCGCGCGGCCGAGATGGCCAGCGAGCTGAAGCGCTGGGAAAACGATTCCAGCGTCCATTCGGCCAGCAGGCCGGAGATGTGGATGGCCGCCAAAGGTCGCCCGCTGTGGTCGACGACGGCGCTGGCCAACACGATTTCGCCCACCATGCTCTCTTCCAGGCAGATCGCGTAGCCCTGCACGCGCGCTTCGCGCACGCGCTGGCGGATCAGGTCGGGGTCGGTGATGGTCTTGGGCGTCAGCGGGCGCATGTCGCTGCGCGCCAGGATGTCGTCGACTTCGTCGTCGGCCAGGTGCGACATGATGGCGCGGCCGCCGGAGGACGAGAACGTGGGCATGCGGCGCCCGACCAGCGTGGCATAGAACGTCTGGCGCTTCGTCTGGCGACGCAACGCATAGACGATGGTCAGGTCGTCGAACAGGCTCAGATCGACACGTTCACCGCATTCCTGTTGCAGTTGCTCAAGGATGGGCGTGGCGCGTTCCAGCAGCGGATGGCCGCGCAGGAAATCGAAGGTCCGGTCCAGGATCTTCTTGCCCAGGACATATCCGCGCTGGTTGATGCCGCGCTCGAGATAGCCCAGCGCCACCAGGGTGTGCAGCATGCGCTGGGTCGAGCTGCGGTCCAGGCCCGACAGCTCGGTGAGTTCGTTCAGGCTGAGCGGGCCGGGGTTGTTGGAGAAAGCCTCCAGGATGCCGAAGCCTTTCGCCAGCGATTGGTTGAACCGGGTCTCGGTTGTGGCCATGTTGTTCTACTCCAGTTCTTTGTCTGTGCGGCGTCGCATCGGCGCGTGGCGAGCGCACGCGGATACGCACTGTAGTGGCAATCGATTTCTGCTAGGGCTAGGGAAATCACCCATGGTTTCCGTCTTGCCCCGCGTTTGTGTGAACTCTATCATGCCAAATATAGATATCTAAGTATCAACTATTGATACTTATGAAATCGCCGATTTCACACTCGACAAGGGGAATGCAATGAGCGCCGCAGCAGCCAGCCTGGACCAGGCCCGTATCGCCGAAGCCGTCGGCAAGCTTCGCCAGTACATGACCGACACGCTGACCGGCTTCGTCCAGTGCCGCAGCCTGCCCGGGCAGGAAATGTCCGCCGCCGCGTTCATGGAAGACGCGCTGGCGGACCTGGGGCTTGCCTCCGAGCGCATTGCGCTGCGGACGGAAGAACTGAAGAACCTGCCGCTCTATTCCCCGGCGTGCTGCCCGGACGGCGGCCGCTACAACGTGCTGGCGCGCCACGAGCCGCGCAGCGCGGGCGGCCGGGCGGTATTGTTCAATGGCCACCTGGACGTGGTGCCGACTGGCCCGCATGAGCTCTGGGACCCCGCGCCGTTCGACGGCGAACTCCGCGACGGCTGGCTGTATGGCCGCGGCGCCGGCGACATGAAAGCGGGCATCGTCTGCGCACTGGCGGCTTTCAAGGCGCTGCGGGAACTGGGCATGCAACCCGCCGGCGCCGTCGGTTTCAACGGCGTGCTGGAAGAGGAAAACACGGGCAACGGCACCCTGGCCACGGTGTCGGCGCTGCAAAGCGCCATCGCCGCCGCCAAGCTCAGCGCGTTCGACGCGGTGGTGATCCCCGAGCCTACGCACGAACGCATGATGAGCGCGCAACTGGGCGTGTACTGGATGTATGTGGATATCGTGGGTCGTCCCGCGCATGCCGCCTACATGACGACGGGCGTGAACCCCGTCGAGACCGGCCTGCGCATCGTCGATGCCATGAAGCAGCTGGAACACGAATGGAACTTGCCGGAAAACCGGCATCCTGCCTATCGCGAACACGCGCATCCGATCAATTTCAACCTGGGGCAGATCCACGCGGGCGACTGGAATTCGTCCGTGCCCAGCGTCTGCACGCTGGGCATGCGCATCGCCTGCTATCCGGACATGACGATCGAAGCGGCCAAGCAGCAGGTCGAGGCGCGCATCCGCGCCGTCCAGGCCGGGCTGACCGACAGCGACGTGCGCATCGACATCCGCTACGAAGGCTTCCATGCGCCGGGATGCGAATACGACCTGGACGTGCCGGCCATGCAATTGCTGGCCGATGCCCACCGCCGCGTCGCGGGTGAACTGCCGCAGCCCACGGCGCTGACGGCCACGACCGACGGCCGCCACTTCCGCCTGATGATGGATGTGCCGGTGACGTGTTACGGCCCCAAGGTGCAGAACGTGCACGGCTTCAATGAATGCGTGTCGGTGGACAGCATGGTGCGCGTGGCGACCTCGCTGGCGCTCTTCATCCACGACTGGTGCGGGGTTGAACCGCTGCAAGCCTGAGCCCGCCCGCGGCGTGCGCCGCGGCACCCTCCGCCATCAGTTGCCCTTTTTTCTACGGAATCCCTGCCATGACATTCCTGATCGCCCGGCGCGCCCTGGCGCGCTGCACCCTGGCCGCCGCCAGCGTGCTGGCCTTGTCCGCCCCTGCATCGCATGCGGCCGAAACGCCCCAGTACGGCGGCGTGCTCACCGCCATCCTGAGCCCGGAACCGCCCACGCTGAACGTGGCGGTCCAGCAAGTGGCCGGCACGCAGCTGGTGGCCGGCAAGATCTTCGAAAGCCTGCTGACGTACTCCTTCGACCTCAAGCCGCAACCGGGGCTGGCCAAGTCCTGGGACGTGTCGGGCGACCGCCTGACCTACACCTTCCATCTGCAGCCCAAGGTGCAGTGGCATGACGGCAAGCCGTTCTCGTCGGACGACGTGGTGTTCACCTACACCAAAGTGCTGGCGAATACGCCGCGCACCCGCACGCTGATGGCCAACGTGCAGGACGTGTCGGCGCCGGATCCGCAGACGGTCGTGTTCAAGCTGAAGCAGCCGTACTCGGCCTTCCTGTACGCCTTCGATATCGGCGGCGGCGCGATCCTGCCCAAGCACTTGTACGACGTCGACACGCCCATCGGCCAGAACCCGAACAACAACGCGCCCATCGGCACCGGCCCTTTCAAGTTCAAGCGCTGGGAGCGCGGGTCGTACATCGAGCTGGTCAAGAACGAGCATTACTGGAAGGAAGGCCGCCCTTATCTGGACGGCATCACCTACCGCGTGATTCCCGACTCCGCTTCGCGCCGCGTGGCGCTGGAGCAGGGGACCGTGCTGCAGGCCTGGCTGCAGGACATCGAGCCCGTCGACGTGGCGCGCGTGGCCAAGCTGCCCACGATCAACCAGACCCACAAAGGGTACGAGTACTGGTCGACCATGCAATGGATCGAATTGAATGGCGGCCGCCAGCCGTTTTCGGACAAGCGCTTCCGCCAGGCGCTGATGTACGGCATCAACCGCCAGTTCATCGCGGACAAGATCATGTTCGGATCGGGCACCGTCGCCACCGGCCCCATCCACCACAACACGCGCTTCTATGACGCCAACGTCAAGAAGTATCCCTACGACCCCAAGCAGGCGATCGCGCTGCTGGATGAAATGGGCCTCAAGCCCGACGCCCAAGGCGTGCGCGCCACGGTCGGCCTGATCCCGCTGCCCTATGGCGAAATGCCGCGTCGCACCGCTGAATACATCAAGCAGAACCTGGCCAAGATCGGCGTGGCCGTCACGATCGAAAGCACCGACGTGGGCGGCTGGACCAGCCGGGTGGGCAACTGGGATTTCGACATGGGCGCCAATGGCGTTTTCCAGTACGGCGACCCGGCGATCGGCGTGTCGCGCACGTACCTGGGCAGCAATATCAAGAAGGGGCTGATGTTCAGCAACACCTCTCAGTACAACAACCCCAAGGTCGATGAACTGTTCAACGCCGCCGCCACTGCCGCCACCGACGAAGAGCGCCAGAAGCTCTACAGCGAAGCGCAGCGCATCCTGGTGGAGGACGTGCCCGTGCTGTGGCTGGCCGACACCAACTATTCGACGCTGCTGAACAAGCGGGTGCATGACGCCGTGACGACAGCGCTGGGCGTGGTGGATACGCAAAGCGACACCTGGTTGTCCAAAGAATGAAGAAGATCGCCAAATTCCTGGCGAACCGGGTGGTCAAGAGCGTCCTGGTTCTGTTGATGATCGCGCTCTTCAACTTTTTCCTGGTGCGCGCGGCGCCGGGCGACCCGGCAGAGATCCTGGCCGGCCAGTCCGGCGCGGTGGATGCCGAATTCATCGCGAAGCTGCGCCAGGAGTTCGGGCTGGACAAGCCGATCGCGGTGCAACTGGGGCAGTACCTGAAGAACGTCGCGACGTTCGATCTGGGCTATTCCTACCGCCAGCAGGCGCCGGTCGCCGGCCTGATCCTGCAGCACCTGCCGGCCACGTTGCTGCTGACGCTGTCGGCCTTCGCCTTCGCGCTGCTGGCGGGCGTGAGCCTGGGCACGCAGGCGGCGCTGCGGGTCGGGAAATGGGGTGACACCGTCATCACCACGTTGTCGATGCTGGCCTACGCCACCCCGCTGTTCTGGGTGGGCCTGATGCTGGTGCTGCTGTTTTCGGTGAATCTGGAATGGCTGCCCGCCTTCGGCTACGAAAGCGTGGGCGCCAATCTGACGGGGGTAGCGCGCCTGGCCGACGTGGCCAAGCACCTGCTGCTGCCGGCGCTGACGCTGGGCATGTTCTACATGGCCGTGTACGCGCGCCTGACGCGGGCGTCCATCCTTGAGATCAGCCAGCTGGATTTCGTGAAGACCGCGCGCGCCAAGGGGCTGTCCGAACGAACCGTGATCGTGCGCCACGTGCTGCGCAACGCGCTGCTGCCGGTGATCACCTATGCCGGCATCCAGGCAGGCGGCCTGATCGGCGGCTCGCTGCTGGTGGAGACGGTATTCGCCTGGCCCGGCATCGGGCGGCTGGCGTTCGACGCGTTGATCCAGCGCGACTACAGCGTGCTGCTGGGCGTGTTCTTCGTGGCCTCGCTGATCGTAGTCGTGGTCAACCTCGTCACCGACATCCTGTACACGGTGGCGGATCCCAGGATCGAACTGAAATGAAAGCGTTCATGCAATCGTTCTGCCGCAACAAGGGCGGCATCATGGGGCTGCTTGTCCTGGGGCTGGTGACGCTGATGGCCGTCACCGCCAGCTGGATCTTCCCGGACAGTCCATGGGACATCATCAACGGCCCCTTCATGCCGCCGCTGTCCGAAGGCGCCCTGCTCGGGACCGACACGCTGGGCCGCGACATCGCGACCGGCATCGCCTACGGGTCTCGCATCACGCTGGTGCTGGCCGCCGTTTCCACGGCGGTGTCCATCCTCGTGGGCGTCACGGTCGGTGCGCTGGCGGGCTTCTACGGCGGGCGGGTCGACCAGGCCATCGTGGGCTTCATCGAGCTGTTTCAGACCATCCCCAGCTTTTTCCTGGCAGTGGTGCTGGTGGCCATCCTGACGCCCAACATGGCAACCGTGATCTTCGCCATCGCGGTGGTGTCGTGGCCGCCGCTGGCGCGGCTGGTGCGGGCCGAGTTCATGAGCCTGAAGAACCGCGAGTTCGTGCAGGCGGCCATGCTCGCCGGCCAGTCCAACCTGCGCATCATCTTGACGCAGATCCTGCCCAACAGCCTGTCTCCCGTGATCGTCTCGGGTTCCTTGATGATCGCAAGCTCGATCCTGCTGGAATCCGCGCTGAGCTTCCTGGGCCTGGGCGACCCCAACGCCATGACCTGGGGCTACATCATCGGCGCCTCGCGCAGCGTGTTGCGCGACGCCTGGTGGATGAGCGTGTTCCCTGGCGTGGCGATCCTGCTGACGGTGCTGTCGCTGAACCTGATCGGCGAGGCGCTCAACGACGCCCTGAATCCCAAACTGGCCCGCAGGAGGACGACGTGATGAGCGCGTTGCTGGAAATCCGTGACCTGAGCGTGACGGCCGCCCACGGCGGACCGACCGTGGTGCAGGACGTGTCCTACACCGTCAACCGCAACGAGATCCTGTGCGTGGTGGGCGAGTCCGGCTCGGGAAAATCCGTGACTGCGCACGCCATCATGGGGCTGTTGCCGGCCGATCAACTGCACGTCACGCAAGGGCAGATCCTGTACGGCGGGCGTGACCTGGTCGGGCTGTCCGCCACCGACTGGTACGGCTTGCGCGGCAAGTCCTTCGGCATGGTGTTCCAGGAGCCGATGACCGCGTTGAACCCCATCATGCGGGTGGGCCGGCAGGTCGACGAGGTGCTGGAGCGCCACACCAGCCTGAATGCCGCGGCGCGCAAGCAACGCGTGCTGGCGCTTTTCGCCCAGGTGCTGCTGCCGGATCCGCAGGCCATGTACGACGCCTTCCCATTCCAGCTTTCGGGCGGCCAACGGCAACGCGTCGTGATCGCGATGGCGCTGGCGCTGGAACCGGACGTGCTGATCGCCGACGAACCCACGACGGCGCTGGACGTCACGACCCAGGCGCAGATCCTGAGTCTGATCAAGGACATCCAGCGGCGCATGGGCATCGGCGTGATCTTCATCACCCACGATTTCGGGGTGGTGGCCGACATCGCCGACCGGATCGTCGTGATGCGCAAGGGCGCCGTGGTGGAGGCGGGCGCCGCCGCAGACATCTTGAACCGGCCCCAGCATCCCTACACGCGCCAGCTGATCGCCGCGGTGCCGCACAAGCCCGAGGGCAAGGAAGAGGCCGCCCAGGCACCGGCGCTGATGGTGGTCGACAAGCTCTGCAAGACCTTCGCCACCGGCGGCCGCCGGGTTGACGCGTTGCGCGACATCTCGCTGGAAATCCGGCAAGGCGAAACGCTTGGCCTGGTGGGCGAGTCCGGGTCGGGCAAGTCGACGTTGGGCCGCACGCTGATCGGACTGATCTCGCCCGACAGCGGCAGCGTCCGCATGGAAGGCCGCGAACTCGTGGGTCTGAAGCCGCGCGATTTCCGGCCCTACCGCCGCCAGATCCAGATGGTGTTCCAGGACCCGTACGCGTCGCTCAACCCCCGCCATCGCGTGGTCGAGGCCGTGGCGCAAGGCCCCATCGCATTCGGCGAAAGCCGCAAGACCGCGCTGCGCGACGCCCGTGAACTGCTGGAACTCGTGGGTCTGGGCGGCGAGGCCGGCGACCGCTATCCGCACCAGTTCTCGGGCGGACAGCGCCAACGCGTGGGCATCGCCCGCGCCCTGGCGTTGAAGCCCCGGCTGCTGGTGGCGGACGAAGCCGTCTCGGCGCTGGACGTGTCGATCCAGGCCCAGGTGCTGGACCTGCTCAAGACGGTGAGCGGGCAGTTCGACCTGTCGGTGCTGTTCATCACCCATGACTTGCGCGTCGCGGCCCAGATCTGCGACCGCATCGCCGTGATGCGGCAAGGACAACTGGTCGAACTGGACCGGGCGGCCACGATTTTCTACCACCCCCAACATGAATACACGCGCCGCCTGATCGATTCGGTGCCGGGCAAGGCCTGGAACAAACCCGATCCGGAGGCGCTGTCGGACCCCTCAACTAGGAGCAAGCAGTATGCGTGACACCGAGTATCAGGCGCTGGACGGGCTGGCGCTGGCCGACCTGCTGGCGCGGCGCGAAGTCAGCCCCCAAGACCTGATGGCCTGCGCCATCAAGCTGGCGCAGGAACGCGCGCCGGCGATGAATGCGCTGTGCTACGAGCGCTACGAGGAGTCGCTGGACGTGGCGCGCGGGTGGAAACCCCGGGGCGCGTTTGGCGCGATCCCTTTCCTGCTGAAGGATTCCGGGCTGGCGCACACGCGCTTTCCGTCCAGCCTGGGCTCGCGCCTGTTGAACGACACGCCCTACACCCGCAACGCCACCTTGGCCGACCGCTTCGAGGCCGCAGGCCTGATCCCGTTCGCCCGCACCACCGTGCCTGAATTCTGCATGGCGCCCACCACCGAGGCGGCGCGCAACGGCGGCCCCACCCGCAATCCGTGGGATCCCACCCGCTCGTCGGGCGGCTCCAGCGGCGGCGCGGCGGCGGCGGTGGCTGCGGGCATCGTGCCGCTGGCGCACGGCAGCGACGGGGGCGGTTCCATCCGCATCCCGGCCGCGGCCTGCGGCGTGTATGGCCTGAAGGTTTCGCGCGGCCGCGTGCCCATGGGGCCGTTCCGCGGGGAAGGCTGGGGCGGCCTGGCGACCGACGGCGTGCTGTCGAGATCGGTGCGCGACACCGCGGCCGCGTTGGACGCCATCGGCGCGCCGGAACCCGGCGCGCCCTACGCCGCACCCAGGGCGCCGGCGTCCTACCTGGCGTTGCTGGCCGAGCCGCCGCGCAAGCTGCGCATCGTCCTGTGGCGCAGCGCGTTCAACGGCGTGCCTGTCGCGCCCGAATGCGTCGCCGCCGTCGAGCGCGCCGCGGCGCTGTGCCGGGAACTGGGGCACGAGGTCGTGGAAGGCACGCCGCCGGACATCGAGTACGACGCGTTCGTGCAGGCCCACGCCAACGTGTTGGCCGGCAATATCGTGCTGTCCGTGGATACGCGGCTGGGCCTGACCGGCCAGCCGTTGCGCGACGGCGACCTGGAGCCGGTGCTGCGCCAGGGCTATGACTACGGTAAGACCTTGCCGGCGGCGCAATACATCGGCAGCGTGAACCGCTTCCACGCCATTGGCCGGATACTCGACCACTACATGGAAGGCTACGACGCGATCCTGTCGCCGTCGCTCACGCAACTGCCGCTGAAGCTGGGCGAACTGTCCACGGCCGAAGGCTCGTTCCTGGACTTCCGCCGCAAGGTCGCCACCTACGGCACGTTCTCGGCGGCCTTCAACGCGTCGGGGCAGCCGGCGGCAAGCCTGCCACTGGTCTGGACCGACGGGGGGCTGCCCGTCGGCGTGCAGGTGGCGGGCCGCTATGGCCGCGAAGACGTGGTGCTTGCCTTGTCGGCCCAATTGGAAATGGCCCAGCCCTGGGCCGGTCGCATCGCCGTTCCTCGGCCCGTCTAGGGGCAGGGCCGGGGCAGCGGGGCGGCCTGGCCGCCCCGTTTTTCTCCTTCATCTGGATGATTTTCCCAGGCCGTGCGCCGTCCTGCCATCGCCTGAATGGACCGGATACGGCCGGTTGCAAGACCTTTCAGCGATTCCCCCGTAAAATCACCCCATTCAGCAGGACTTCAACCATCTTTCAATAGACAGTACTTAGGAGGACCACTCATGGCCCTAGTCTCCATGCGCCAGTTGCTCGACCATGCCGCCGAGCACGGCTACGGCATTCCGGCTTTCAACGTCAACAACCTGGAACAGGTTCAGGCCATCATGGAAGCCGCTGCGGAGACCGACAGCCCGGTGATCATGCAGGCCTCGGCCGGCGCGCGCAAATACGCGGGCGAAGGCTTCCTGAAGCACCTGATCCAGGCCGCGGTGGAATCCTATCCGCACATCCCCGTCGTGATGCACCAGGATCACGGCCAGTCGCCCAAGGTCTGCCAAGGCGCCATCGACCTGGGTTTCTCCAGCGTGATGATGGACGGTTCGCTCAAGGAAGACGGCAAGACCATCGCCGACTACGACTACAACGTCGACGTCACCAAGAAGGTCGTGGACATCGCCCACAAGCTGGGCGTGACCGTTGAAGGCGAGCTCGGCTGCCTGGGTTCGCTGGAAACCATGGAAGGCGACAAGGAAGACGGCCACGGCGCCGACGGCAAGCTGACCATGGACCAGCTGCTGACCGATCCGGAACAAGCCGCCGACTTCGTGCGCCGCACGCAACTGGACGCCCTGGCTATCGCCATCGGCACCAGCCACGGCGCCTACAAGTTCACGCGCAAGCCCACCGGCGACATCCTGTCGATCGCCCGCATCAAGGAAATCCACGCCCGCCTGCCCAACACCCACCTGGTGATGCACGGCAGCTCCAGCGTGCCGCAGGAACTGCTGGCCGAGATCCGCGAATTCGGCGGCAACATGAAGGAAACCTACGGCGTGCCCGTCGAGGAAATCCAGGAAGCCATCAAGTACGGCGTGCGCAAGATCAATATCGATACCGATATCCGTCTGGCCATGACCGGCGCGATCCGCCGCTTCTTTGCCGAGAATCCCGAAAAGTTCGACCCGCGCGAATACCTGAAGCCGGCCCGCGCCGCCGCCAAGGCGATCTGTGTGGCTCGCTACACGGAATTCGGCACGGCCGGCAACGCCAGCAAGATCCGCGCGCTGCCGCTGACCGAAATCGCCGCGCAATACGCCTCGGGCAAGCTGTCGCAAGTGGTGCAATAAATCGCCTTACGCCGCCTTCGGGCGGCGGTCCGGCAGTGAAAAGGGGCGGGTCCGACATGGGCCCGCCCCTTTTTTTGCGTCATGCTCGGTGCAAGCGTCAGCCGGCCGGCCCGTTCTTCGGGAAATGCGGGATGTTGCGGTCCACGTGGTGCCAGGACGGCGCCGAGCTCGTCCACAGGCTGGCCTTGGCGTGGAAGGCCTCCGGATCGTCCAGCGAGCCGGCCCGCACCACTGCATATCCCATGCCTTCGGAGCCGCCGAACAGCGGCGTGCCACAGGCGGCGCAGAAGCTGCGCATGACGGTATGGCCGGAATCGCTCTTGTAGCGGTGTTCCTTGGCCTGGCCGCGCAGCATCGTCACCGAGCCGGCGGGGAAGATCAGGGCATGGGCCGGGGCGCCGCCGCTGGAATACTGGCAGTCCCGGCAATGACAGGTGGCGCCTGTGATGGGCTCGTCCGTCACGGCGTAACGGACGGCGCCGCACTGGCACCCGCCAGTCAGGTGTACCTGCGCGTCGGCGGCGGACGGGCGTTTGAGGGAAGCATCCTGCATACGGCTTTGTCTCCGGGCGTAAGGTCTGCGCCGTGACGCCCAGGGGCGGCCGGCGCGAATAGTGTGTTGGGAATCCAAGCCTAACCCGGCCCCCGCTGCCCGGCAAGGCAGACATATTTGCAGTAATCTATGCGCTTTGCAGGGTTCGGGCTTCGGCGCTTCGTGCGTCATGCGCCGTCCCCCGTGCAGGTTCCGATTTCGTTCTACTTCCCGCCCTGGCGCTTGCCCGAGGCGGGAATCTTCATTTTTGCCATAGGCCATTCCCGTGACTTCTGCTTTGCATCAATCCAGCATCAAGTCCTTGCCGCTGCTGGGCCGCGGTAAGGTGCGCGATATGTACGCGGTGGGCGACGACAAGTTGCTGATCGTCGCGTCGGATCGTATCTCCGCCTTCGACGTGATTCTTGACGATCCCATTCCCGGCAAGGGACAGGTGCTGACCGAGCTGACCGAATTCTGGTTGCAGAAGCTGGCCCACATCCTGCCGAACCACTCCACGGGCGTGAAGCCCGAAGACGTGGTGGCCCCCGATGAAGTGGACCAGGTGCGCGGCCGCGCCGTCGTGGTCAAGCGCTTGAAGCCGATCCTGGTGGAAGCGGTCGCCCGCGGCTATCTGATCGGTTCCGGCTGGAAAGACTACCAGTCCACCGGCGCCATCTGCGGCATCAAGCTTCCCGCCGGCCTGCAGCAGGCCAGCCAGTTGCCCGAGCCCATCTTCACGCCCGCCGCCAAGGCCGAATTCGGCATGCACGACGAAAACGTCGATTTCGCGCACGTGGTCAAGGAAGTGGGCCAGGAACTGGCCGAACGCATCCGCGACGTCACGCTCAAGCTGTACGCCGAAGCCGCCAAGTTCGCCGCCACCAAGGGCATCATCATTGCCGATACCAAGTTCGAATTTGGCTTGGACGACAACGGCACGCTGCATTTGATGGACGAAGTGCTGACGCCCGACTCCTCGCGCTTCTGGCCGGCTGACGGCTACCGCGTGGGCATCAGCCCCCCGTCGTTCGACAAGCAGTTCGTGCGCGACTGGCTCGAAACCCAAACCTGGGACAAGACCCCGCCGGCGCCGCGCCTGCCGCAGGACGTGCTGGAAAAGACGGCCGCCAAGTACCGCGAAGCGCTGGATCGCCTGATCGCCTGATCCCCCTGCCGCTTGCGAAAGCCCGCTCATCGAGCGGGTTTTTTTATGGCCCGGGCTTAGGGGAATCGATAACAATTATTGCGTATTGTTACGTTATACTCGTCGGCTGCCTAAGCAGGACGTCCGCCGACAGGAGTCTTACGCATGATCATGATGTTGCCCTTTCTGACCGCATTGGTTGCGGTGTGGTTCGGGGTGCTGGGAAAACGCCGCCCCTGCGTGACCTTCTGGCTGCTCACGCTCGTGATCTTCGGCGTCTGGTGCCAATACCATATGACCAGCCCGCTGGCGCTGTCGTTGTAAGGGCGGGGCAATGATCTTCTCCCGCAACCCCGCGCGCGGCTCGCGCGTGCTCAACGGCCTGGCGCTGCTGGGCGTGACCGGCATCCTGGGCATGGCTTTCGCCTGGCAGTTGATTTATGACGAACTGCCGTGCCCCCTGTGCCTGTTGCAGCGCGTGGCGTTCATCCTGGCCGGCGTGGGATTCCTACTGAACATGCGGGTGGGGCCGTCGCCCATGCATTACGGCATGAGCATCGCGGCGTCGCTGGGCGGCATGGTCGCCTCGGGCCGGCAGGTGCTGCTGCATATCGCGCCGGGCGATCCCGGCTACGGCACGCCGTTCATGGGGCTGCACTTCTACACCTGGGCATTCATCGCCTTTGCCGCCATCATCGTCTTCTGCGTCCTGATGCAGTCCGCCGACCGAAAATGGGGCGACAGCATGCTGAAAAAGCCGGTCTCGGCGCTGGGCGTCGTCGTCATGGCCCTGTTTTTCATCACGACGCTGGCCAACGTCGGCAGCACCACCCTGGAGTGCGGTTTCGGGCCTTGCCCGGACAATCCCGACAGCTATCTGTGGCTGCCGTCTTCGGCCGCGCCATAGCCGGTCGCGCGCGCCGGGTAAAATACCGGGTTTCGCGGATCGAATCCGCGGCCCTTTGACATTCCGCGGGCAGGTTTCGCGGTCTTACCTCTTTGACACCGGTTATGACAGCCAAGACTTCCGCAGCGGCAGAGGCCACCCCCGTGGTGGGCGTGATTATGGGTTCTTCCAGCGATTGGGAGGTCATGAAGCACGCAGTCACCATGCTGGAGGACTTCGGCGTGGCCTACGAGGCGCGCGTGATTTCCGCGCACCGCATGCCGCAGGACATGGCCGACTACGGCGCGGCGGCGCACGGCCGCGGCCTGCGCGGCATCATCGCCGGCGCGGGCGGCGCGGCGCACCTGCCGGGCATGATGGCGGCGCTGACCGAAGTGCCGGTGTTCGGCGTACCGGTCCCCTCCAAGTACCTGCGCGGCGAAGACTCGCTGCTGTCCATCGTGCAGATGCCCAAGGGCGTGCCGGTGGCCACTTTCGCGATCGGTGAAGCGGGCGCGGCCAATGCCGCCCTGCACGTGATCGCCACGTTGGCGGGCACCGATGCCGGTTTGCACAAGAAGCTGGTGGCCTTCCGCGCGCGCCAGACGCAAGCCGCGCGCGACATGAAGGTTCCGCCCGAGGCCTGATCCGTATGACTCAATCGACTCCTTTCATGATTGCCCCCGGCGGCTGGCTGGGCCTGTTGGGCGGCGGCCAATTGGGCCGCATGTTCTGCCACGCGGCGCAAAGCCTGGGCTACAAGGTCGCGGTGCTGGACCCGGCCGACGAATGCCCCGCGGGCATGGTGGCCGACCTGCACATCCAGGCCGCCTACGATGACGAAGCCGGCCTGGCCCGGCTGGCCCAGACCTGTCAGGCCGTCACCACCGAATTCGAAAACGTCCCCGCCGACAGCCTGCGCGCGCTGGCCACGCGCTGCCGCGTGAGCCCCGCGGCCGACGCCGTGGCCATCGTGCAGGACCGCATCGCCGAAAAGACGTTCATCGCGTCGCAAGGGATTCCCGTCGCGCCGCACGCCGCCATCCGCGCCGAAGCGGACCTGCGCGCTGCCTCCGACGCCTTGTTCCCCGGCATCCTGAAAGTCGCGCGCCTGGGTTACGACGGCAAGGGCCAGGCCCGCATCAACACGCGCGAAGAAGCGCTGGCCGCCTTCGCCGAGTTCGGCGGCGTGGCGTGCGTGCTGGAAGCGCTGATGCCGCTGGACTACGAGATTTCGGTCGTGATCGCGCGCGGTTTCGATGGCGCCACCGTGGTGTTTCCCGTGGCGCGCAACGTGCACCGCGACGGCATCCTGGCGGTGTCGACCGCGGCACCGGTGCAACTGGACGCGGCCCACGCCGAACGGCAGGCCCGCGCCACCGACGCCGCGAAAGCCATCGCGCAAGGGCTGGGTTACCACGGCGTGCTGTGCGTGGAGTTCTTCGTGCTCAAGGACGGCAGCCTGATCGTCAACGAGATCGCGCCGCGCCCGCACAACAGCGGCCACTACACGATGAACGCCTGCGTCACCAGCCAGTTCGAGCAGCAGGCGCGCGCCATGGCCGGCCTGCCACTGGGCAGCGCCGCGCTGCTGGCGCCCGCCGTCATGCTGAACATCCTGGGCGACATCTGGTATGCGTCTTCGACCGCGACGACGCAACGCGAGCCCGATTGGGCCGCCGCGCTGGCGGTGCCGACGGCCAAGCTGCACCTGTACGGCAAGCGCGAAGCGCGCCGTGGCCGCAAGATGGGCCACATCACCATCGTGGCGCCCACCTTGGACCAGGCCCGCGCCGACGCCGCCCGCGTGGCCGCCGCGCTGGGCATGGAAGCCCCCGAGTAAGCCGCGACGATCCGATGCCTTCCTTGCCCCCGCATGATTCCGCCAGCGCCGCGGAGATCGCCCTTGCCGCGCAACATTTGCTGGACGGCGAACTGGCTGCCTTCCCCACCGAGACCGTCTACGGCCTGGGCGCGGACGCGGAAAGTCCGCAAGCGGTAGCGAAGATCTACGCGGCCAAGGGACGGCCGTCGAACCACCCCGTCATCGTGCACATCGCGCTGCAAGGCGACGTGTCGTACTGGGCGGCCGAGGTGCCACCCGAGGCGCGCCTGCTGATCGACGCGTTCTGGCCCGGTCCGTTGACCCTGATCCTCAAGCGTGCGCCGCACATCGTGGACACGGTCAGCGGCGGGCAGGACAGCATCGGCATCCGCTGCCCGTCGCATCCCGTGGCGCAGGCGCTGCTGGCGGCATTCGCCGCGGGCAAGCCGAATGGGCAGGGCGGCGTGGCGGCGCCGTCGGCCAACAAGTTCGGCCAGGTATCGCCCACGCGCGCCGAGCACGTGCGCCATGAATTCCCCGATGAAGTCGCCGCCGGCATGCCCGTGCTGGAGGGGGGCGCATCGGAAGTGGGCATCGAGTCCACCATCCTGGATCTGTCGCGCCTGGACCGCGGCGCGGGCCCCGTGCTGCTGCGTCCCGGCCATATCAGCGCGGCGCAGATCGAAGCGGTGCTGGGCGTGCAGGTGTTCGCGCCGGATGCCGCCGCGCCGCGTGCCTCGGGCACGCTGAAAGCGCACTACGCGCCGCGCACGCCGTTGGAGCTGGCCTCTGACGCGCGCCTGCAGGACGTGGCGCTAGGCCGCAACCTGCCGGAAGGCAAGGTCGTGGTGGTGGCGTACGGCGATGCGCCCCTGGCGCTGGACCCGCGCCTCCAATGGCATCCCGTGCCCGCCGATCCGGCGCGTTATGCGCAGGCCCTCTATGGCCTGCTGCGCGACCTGGACAAACAGGGCTACGCCCGTATCGTCGTGCAGGCCCCTCCGGCCACCGATGAATGGCACGCGGTCAACGACCGCATCGGCCGCGCGGCTGCCGCGTTCACGCTGGATACGACGGACCTGTAAGGTCAGCGGCGGCGCCGGCTCCAGGCCGGCTCCAGACACCGCCCACATCGTCTTTACGCGACCAGGAATTCGCCAATTCTTTCTACAGCCTGCCGCAACGGCGGCAGAAATTCTTCCGTCAGCCGGATCAACGGCACCCGCGCTGCCTTCACGCTGACGTTCACGGCGCCGCAGGCCTTGCCGCTGGCCGAGCGCACGGGCACCGAGATCGCGCGCACGTTCAGTTCCAGTTCCTGGTCCACCACCGCGTAGCCCTGCTCGCGGATGCGCGCCAGTTCCGCGCGCAGCTTCGCTTCGGTGGTCAGCGTGAATTCCGTGTAGGGCTGCAGGTCGACCGTGGCGAAGTAGCGTGCCAGCGCGGGTTCGGGCAGTTGTGCCAGCAGCACGCGTCCGATCGACGTGCAGTACGCCGGCAAGCGGCTGCCCAGCCCCATCGACGTGGCCAGCAGGCGGTTCACTTCCGAGCGCGCCAGGTACAGCATCTCGTGGCCTTCCATGATGGCCAGCGCGCAGGTTTCATTGACGGTGGCGCTCAGCTCTTCCAGCACGGGCTGGGCCAGCGACACGAAAGGCGTGGACGAAAAGTACGCATAGCCCAGGCCCAGGATGCGTGGCGTCAGCACATACAGCCGGCCATGCTGTTCGGCGATGCCCAGCAGGATCAGCGTATGCAGGCAACGCTGCACGACTGCGCGCGGCAGCGCGGCGCGCCGGCTCAGTTCCGCGGCCGTCTGCGGATGGCGGCGCGTGCCGAACGCGCGGATCACGTGCAGGCCGCGCGCAAGCGTCAGCATGTAGTCCGGATCGCCGCGCAACTGGTCGGGATGATCTTCCGCCGCAAGCGGGGCGGCGTAGCCGGGTGGGGGAAGATTGGGCAGCATCAGCCTGCGCGCAGCGGCGCGCCGGTGCGCGCTTGCAGTTCGTTCAGAGTCATGCCGTCGATCATATCCCGAACCACCAGGCCCTCCGGCGTGACGTCAATGACCGCCAGGTCCGTGTAGATGCGGTCAACCACGCCTGCGCCCGTCAGCGGATACGTGCAGCGTTCGACGATCTTCGGATCGCCGTTCTTGCTGTTGTGCTCCATCATGATGAACACGCTGCGCGCGCCCACCGCCAGGTCCATCGCGCCGCCGACGGCAGGCGCTTCGCCTGGCTTGGCCAGCGACCAGTTGGCCAGGTCGCCATTGGCGGCGACCTGCATGCCGCCCATGACGCAGATGTCCAGATGGCCGCCGCGCATCATCGCGAACGAATCCGCGTGGTGAAAGTACGAGCCGCCTTCCAGCAGCGTTACCGGCTGCTTGCCGGCGTTGATCAGATCCAGGTTGACGGCGTCTTCAGCGGGGGGCGGGCCCATGCCCAGGATGCCGTTTTCGCTATGCAGCACGATCTCGCGGCCGGGGGGGAGGTGGGCCGCCACCAGCACCGGCATGCCGATGCCCAGATTGACGTAGCTGCCGTCGGGAATGTCCAGGGCCAGGCGGCGCGCCATGGCCTCGCGGGTCAGGGGTTGCATGCGGAGTCCTTCAGCTGGAAAAGGCGGCATTGGCCACCTCGGTGACGCGCGCGACGAAGATGCCGGGCGTGACGACGGCTTCGGGCGACAGTTCGCCCAGCCCGACCTTGGCGCGCACCTGCACGATGGCGGTCTTGGCCGCCATGCACATGATGGGCCCGAAATTGCGCGCGCTCTTGTGGTAGGTCAGGTTGCCCCAGCGGTCGCCCTGGTCGGCCTTGACCAGCGCGAAGTCGCCGTGCAGCGGTGTTTCGAAGACGTGGCCGCGGCCGTCGATGATGCGGGTTTCCTTGCCCTGGGCCAGTTCGGTGCCGTAGGCGGTGGGCGTGAAGAAGCCGCCCAGCCCGGCGCCGGCTGCGCGCAGCCGTTCGGCAATGGTGCCTTGCGGCACGCATTCCAGTTCGATGGCGCCGCGGCGGTACAGGTCGTCGAAGACCCAGGAATGCGAGGCCTTGGGAAACGAGCAGATCACGCGGCGCACGCGGCCGGCCTTGATCAGCGCCGCCAGGCCGGTTTCGTGGTTGCCTGCGTTGTTGCTGACGACGGTGAGCTCGCGCGCGCCCTGGTCGATCAGCGCATGGATGAGTTCGGTGGGCATGCCTGCGCCGCCGAAGCCGCTGATCAGCACCGTGGCGCCGTCGTGGATGTCCGAGACCGCGGCCTCGGGGGTGTCGATGAACTTGTTGATCATGGGGGAAACTCCGATCGGGCCAGGCGCGGTGCCGCGCCCGGTCCGCATTCAGTTCACGGTGATGGCGGCCTGCTTGATGATTTCGGCATAGCGCGCCGAATCCGTCTTCATCAGTTCCGCGAACTGCGCCGTGGTGCCGCTGGCGGGCAGGAAGCCCGCATCCACGAACTTCTGCTTCACGTCGGGTTCCTTGACGATGTCGGCGATTTCGCGCGCCATGCGTTCGATGATCGGCTTGGGCGTGCCGGCCGGGGCCATCAGTCCGGCCCAGGAACCCGTCACGAAACCGGGCATGCCGGCTTCTTCCATCGTGGGGATGCCGGGTTCGGTGGGCCAGCGTTCCTTGCCGGTGAAGGCCAGGGCCTTCAGGCGGTTCTGCTTCACGTACTGCATCGGGACCAGGATGGGATCGAACACCATCGAGACGCGGCCGCCCAGCAAATCGGTCAGGATGGGGGCGCTGCCCTTGTAGGCGACGTGGGTCATCGTGAGCTTGTTCTGGAGCGCGAAGTCGGCCCCCGTCAGGTGCGCACTGGACCCGTTGCCGCTGGACGCGTAGGTGAGCTTGTCGGGGTTCTTGCGGCCGTAGGCGACCAGGTCGGCCACGGTATTGACCGGCAGGTCCTGCGCCACGAACAGGAACAGGGGGAGGTCGGCCATCTGCACCACCGGCGTCAGGTCGGCTGGCGCGTAGGTCAGCTTGTACAGGTGGAAATTGATGATGTAGGCCGGCAGAATGGACAAAAAGGTGTAACCGTCTGCGTCCGACTTGGCCGCGATGGCCGAGCCGACGCTGCTGTTGGCCCCCGGCCGGTTCTCGACGATGATCGTCTGCTTCAGGCGCGGCCCCAGCTTTTCCATGACGATGCGGGTCACGATGTCGGTGGAGCCGCCCGGCGTGTAGGGCACGATGATCTTGATGGGCTTGCTGGGCCAGTCATCCGCCGCGTGGACGGGGGTGGCGCCCAGGCCTGCCGCGGCCAGCGCGGACAACAACAGGGTCTTGAGGGCCATGCGGCGGTGCGCCGCGTGGCGAGGCTGCGTCTTGCTTGCTTGTGCCATGGATTCGTCTCCTCCATGAATCGGCCGAGTATCGATGCGCGCCCGGGATTTTTGTTGTGGCGCGATCGGCTTTTATGCTGCGGCGCCGGTGCCGCTGAGCGGACACCGGCGCGAAAAAAGTATGGCATGCGTGCTTCGCCCGGATGGCTTGAGAGGGCCGGATAAAGTTCGGTCACCGGACAAATCTGATAGGGCCTCAGATGGGCATCGCCTCGGGTTTCCTCTAGGCCCGATCGCGTTGTTCACACAGTGGACATGTCGTAATCTGGCGGCCGGCCCGACAACGCTGGGCTCGGTTTCAGCCGGGAGGGCTTACAAGCCTGCCCGGGCATCTATCTCAGGAGAGGCAATAATGAAGCGGTCCATCTTGTTTGCAGCCGGCGCGCTTGCCCTGGCTTGCGCGTCCCAGGCGGCGGTAGCCGGCCCCACGCTGGATGCGGTGAAGAAAAAAGGGTTCGTGCAGTGCGGCCTGACCGACGGCGTATCCGGCTTTTCCGCCACCAACAGCAAGGGGGAATGGGAAGGCATGGACGTGGATATCTGCCGCGCGGTCGCCGCGGCCGTATTCGGCGATTCGACCAAATTCAAGGGTACGGCGCTGTCGACCCAGCAACGCTTCACAGCGCTGCAATCGGGGGAAGTCGACGTGCTGCTGCGCACCGTCACGCTGACCCAGACGCGCGACACCTCGCTGGGCTTGTCCGCGGTCGCCGCCAGCTTCTACGACGGCCAGGGCATCCTGGTGAACAAGAAACTGGGCGTCAAGAGCGCCAAGGAACTGAACGGGGCCACCGTCTGCGTGCAGCCCGGCACCACCACGGAATTGAACCTGGCCGACTGGTTCCGGGCGAACAAGATCGAGTTCAAGCCGGTCGTGATCGACAAGGTGACCGAAGTCGTGCGCGCCTTCGAATCTGGCCGCTGCGACGCCTTCACCGACGACGCCTCGCAACTGGCCGCCGTGCGCGCCACGCAAGTCGCCAATCCCGACGACTACGAGATCCTGCCGGAACGCTTCTCCAAGGAACCGCTGGGCCCCATGGTGCGCCAGGGTGACGAGAACTGGCTGGGCATCGTGCGCTGGACCTTGTTCGCGCTGCTGGAAGCCGAGGAATACGGCATCACCCAGAAGAACGTCGACGAAATGTTGAAGAGCAGCAACCCCAACGTGTTGCGCATCCTGGGCGTGACGCCGGGCGCCGGCAAGAACATGGGCGTGGACGAAAAGTGGGCCTACAACGCCATCAAGGCCGTGGGCAACTACAGCGAAGTGTTCGAGCGCAACGTCGGCAAGGACAGCAAGCTGGGCCTGCAGCGCGGCACGAACGCGTTGTGGAGCAATGGCGGCGCCATGTATCCGTGGCCGATCCGTTGATCGACTGCGC
>NZ_DBHKZA010000058.1:0-42766 GCF_057314935.1 Achromobacter sp. | reverse complement strand
CGGGCGTGTGGGTGCTGGCGTTGCGCACGGCGCGGACGTTGCGCTTGTAGCAGTGGCGATCCGACCACCCCGCGGCCTGGTCAATCGATAATCTAGAGAGCGCTTCGGCGGCCTACCCACCGCATCGCTCTGGCGAATGCCTGATGTCCAAGACGCCGAGAAAACGCACGCTGCCATCGGTCGGTGCATGTCGCTTTCGTTCCTTCTACCGATGACTGACTCTTGAAAATGCGAATCCCGACCGTCCAGGAGGCGATCCTGGCCGCCAGCGGATGCCGGATTCTGGCTGGAAACAGCAGTTGATGGCCGACCGCTCCCGACCCAAAGCGGCCCTACAGATGAACGCTCAAAAGCCGTCATTCAGCCGGGCTGCAAGTGCCAGGGCAACATGCCCAGAAAACACTCGATTTCCAATTGCACCCTTCCTCGCAGATGCCGCAAACCATGCATTGCACATAAGCCTGCCCGGTGTGTAAGCTATACTGTTTGTAACTAATACGCTCAGGGATCTGATCTCGCAGTGGCGAGCGACACGGGAGGGGCCGGTTACATGGGTGTATTTAGCACTGTATGTTTGTACAAAATGCATGCCGAAGTACTCGGCTTCAATTCCCGTTCCGCGTTTTTTTGTGCCAATTTTTTTCTGTGCCAATTTAGACCGCACGCGCCAGATATGGCCTTCGGTTTGGTGCTGTCGACATTAGGTTAGCCGTCCAGATCGCGTAAAAGAACTTTGGAGGAAGCTCGTGTTTGAAGAAATGAAGAAGAAAGGGATCCATCTCTACTGCACGATCTTGGCAAGGCATCGCGCGAAGACCACATACCCAGAAACTTTAACGGTCAACCTAAGTGATCTTCTTGCTTCACCTCGCCCAATAAAGGTTGCAATCGTCGACGATCGACCTTTTCCTTGGAAGGATGCGCTAGAGAGCCGGGGCTGCAGAGTCACCTATCTACCTGATTACACAAAGCCGATCAAGCAGGCCGACCAAAAGATAAAGGCTCATGATCTTTCTTCGCACGACATAATAATTTGCGATATCCATGGAGTCGGCTCCGCTCTGTATCCTGAGATCGATGGCCTAGGTGTGATTGAAGAGTTGAGAAGGAAGAATCCTCTTCACGTCATTTGCGCCTATACGGGGAATCCGGGAGCCATTTATTCAAGGTTCAAGAGGCAGGACGCATTGGACATGGTGTTTTCCAAAGAATGGGGAATAGACGACTTCCTCTTTAACTTTGATCAGGTGGCGCGAATATTTACATCGCCGAAATTTCGATGGGACTTCATTCGGAGGCGCCTTGTCTATCTTGGTCTCAGTGAGCGCGAGATAAGTGGTGTGCAGCGAGTGTTCGTCGAGAATACGCTGCTCAGTGAGATGTTGAATCAGCGATTCCACAGTGATGCTGTTGACACTAAGCGCCTTATCTGCAATACGCCATCTCGGATTGATGTTGCGTCATTGGCGAAGTTCGGGATTAAGGCGGCTGAGTTGGCTAGTTTGGTAAGTCCATTTATTCTGGAGGCGGGGAAATGATTGATTCTGGTCAACTCTTGGAAAGATTCCGATCTTTATCTCGTGAGATCCAAAATGGATTGCAGACCGCTCAAAAGCAGTTGGAGCCATTAAAGCGAGGAGGGGAGGCGCTTGAGGCAGGACGATTGGCTGGCACTCTTGATGGCATCAGCGAGGCGTGGCAGGATTTTTCCGGTTGGATCTTAATCAGTACGCTTGATGACCTTGGGGACGCCCGGACGAATTGTGCGCCCGGGCGGGTCGATCTTCAGTCGAAGATAACAAGATCAAAGATCAGGCGGAAAAATGACCTTGAGAGAAATGGGATAAAGATTGACACAAGTGGCGTCGAGTCCTTGGTTGTTGAAACTTACATTCCATACTTCGAGCAATTGCTGGACTTGCTATTTGGGAATGCGATTAAGTACTCGCCTCGCGCTGGCGTTGTGGAAATCAGCTGTTCAAGAAATAAGAGCGGAGCCACAATAGCAATTCAGTCTGTCGGCCCAATTGTTTTGAAGCATGAAGCGGGGCAGCTGGGCGTAGCAGGATTCAGGGCGGAGAATGCTAAGAAGTTGTCTTTGACAGGACAAGGGTACGGGCTGTTCAACTGTCTCCGCTTGGCAGACTTGCTCAACGCGAGTTTGGAGTTTCGTCCTGAAGCGCGTCCCATCTTTGAAATAGGCGGGGTTCAGTATGCGAACTTCACGGCCGTACTCTCTCTACCTGATGCTCCTGACCAAGACGGCTAACCCCTCCATTGAGCGGATACCCAACCGGCTGCGCCGGTCGGTCCCCGCTTATGTCATTCGTTGAATGTCTGCTTCTTGATCCCAGCAGTGTCGGCTCATGGCCGGGATCGGTCCTCGCATAGCGACTGCGCCGCACGCTGCGACACCGGCACCGTCCGCAGCAGGTCATCCAGCACGGCCCGAGCGGTAGATGCCTGGCTCGCCACAGCCGCGACACAAAGGTGTCAGGCTAAAATTTCGCAGCATCTAGATAGAAAAAATGTGGTCTGACACCATCGCTATGGAAGCCGCCGTGACCGAACCGACCGCCGTTGAGATTTCAGTCGAAACCGCATCTCATGAGGGCGAATTTTTCCTGATCGACGCCAGCTTCCTGGGCAATGGCGGGGTTCCCGGCATCGAAATCGCCAACGAAGAGAAGCTGATCCATCCGGGGATGAATGTCGTCTCGCGTCCTGACGGAATGCCAAATCAGTATCCGGAGCGTCCCCGCCTGGTTCATGTACCCGAGAAGGGCGGAATGCCACGCGATCTGGAAGAACTCGCCGGCATATGGATTGTGTCGGAAGCTTTGAAGCAGCTGTTTGAGCAGATGGACGCCGAGGCGTTTGCATTTGTGGCGTGCGACTTCAGCCTGGCTGACGGCAGCCCCGGTCCTCGGTACTACCTGGGCAATGTGCTGCGCGGACTCGATGCCCTGGATGAAGCCTCGTCTCGCGTGAGGATCAAGCTCGACAACAATTATCAGACCGGCGAGGACGAGAAGCTTTATAGCCTCGTCGGCGGAGCCAGCTTGGTGTTCAAACAGGATGTTGTGGGAGATGCCCATATCTTCCGCCAGGATCGCATGGGAGCACCTCCCATCTGCGACCGCGCGATGTATGACGCATTGAGAGCGGCCAACTTCTCCGGCGTACGGCTGCGCGATGTAGCCGATATCTAAGAATGGCCCCTGCAAACGGCGATCGGTCCATTTTCCTGCCCCAATGCCATGGCGCAAATTCGCGCAGTGCTGACCCAAACCCTATTTCGGGGGACGTCAGTGGCGGCTGACCCCGAGCAACGTAAAATGTCAGGTCTCCAGCCTCTACATGCATCTCTAATGAACCTTGAACGACTGCGTCGCGAATTTCCCGACTTTGACATAACAACCCTGCCGCCCATACCCGAAGGGTATTTCGACGCGTCGAGCTACATCGATGCAGCCCCTTCATTCGAGAACAAGGAGCGCGGTTTGAAAGTGTATGTCGACTACGCCAACTATGCCGACCGCGAATCCGGCAGGAGCCAGCGCTTCTGCGTTTCGCGCTACGACGAGGACGCTGGCGACTTCGAAGACGTCGCCCTGTCGACTAACGATTGGGCCGAAGTCACTCGCTTCCTGAGCGCGTGAACGCCCTCACCCGGGGCGATCGGTTTTCGCGCCGATCGTCGGATGATCGCCCCCGCGACCTCTAGCGCTCCTGCGGTCTTTCTTGATTTCGACGGCATCCTGCACTTCTTCAGAGACAAGCGGTTGACGAGTACTCTCGACTGTTGCCGAACCTGAATCTGTGCAATGGATTCCCGCATGAAATCGGCGGCCTGGATGTCAAACGACCGTTCCTGGCCGGGATCGGTCCTTGCGCCGCGGCACCTCCGCCGCGGGCGCTTGGCAGGCCCCTTCCGCCCCGCGTTACTATCGCGAGACCACGAGCCGCAAGGAAGGGAATGAACCAGAAGCCGCGCACGACCAAACGCCGCCGGATTCCACGCAAGGCCTGGGCCTTGGGTCTGGCCATCGCCGCAGCCGCAGGGTTTTATGTCTGGAAGGCATCACCGCTGGGTCCAGGCCTGACCGAAAGCAAGATACACAAGATCCTGGTCGCCGCCATGGCGACGCCCACCAATGCGCCAGACAGCGCCTGCGTCAAGGTGGTGGGTGTGCGGCCCTTGCCGACCGATGCCTACACCGCCTTCCTGCAAGAGCAGGACAAAATCGTGCAAGGGCTGATCAAACATCAGCTCATCACGGTCAAGCGCGTCAGCGCCAACGGCGACGGTTCGCCTCCAAGACCGGATGAGAATCCCGAGGACGCCACCAGCCACATCGCGCTGACCGAAAAAGGCCGCGCGTACTACACAGACGGCGAGACCCGCATCGGTTCGAAACTGGTCTATACCGCGAAGTTCTGCGCCCCCGGCCTTCAGGTCGGCAAGATCCTCGATTACTCCAAGCCGGGCAAGAATCCCTTCGACGACAACCCCAACACGGTTTCGGCGGTGAAGTTCGAATGGCGGCTAGATCGCGCCACCGCGGACTGGGCGGCTGACCCCGTCTTTTATCAGCAGATAAGCGGCTTTCCCTCCGAATACCAGCCGGACGAATGGCAGACCCGGCACATCATGCTGGAACGGAAAGACGGGGTATGGGGCCTGGGAGACAGGCCCTACACGATCCGCTGGTAAGCATGTCAGATAGAAATTGAGAATGCCGCTCAGTCGTCGGAGGCTCGGCCTCGACCTTCGGCGACTACGCAGAATGCGGGAGCTGTGGTGGACCGGCTGCGCATGCATCGCTCTGGCGGCTGATGCTGTCTCTCTCGCGATAAGTCGCGACATCCACTACGGTGCTTTCATCTCCTTCTTCTCCTTCTTCTCCTTTTTTTCTCCATCGTAATGGGACTTGATGGCGAAAAACATGCCCGTGCCCAACACGAAGAGTTTGAACGTACCGAAGACGACAGGGACCCAAAAATTCATCATTTCCTCAAAACACTGCTTCAGCAGCTTCATTTACGACTCGTGGGCCCGGCAAAGACAAACGAACGATAGCCATGAGGGCCACGAAAAGCATCAGCCCGATTCCGACGAGTGTGAGATCACGCTGCTCGATTTCACCCATAGACACTCAAATGTTACCGCCCAGTTCCGTACAAATTGTTGAAACGGGCGAACTCAATGAACCAATCTTCGTTAAGCGATTGATGTCTATGGATTGTTGTTCTCGCTTCGACTGGATCCTTGCAACCGCTCAGCCCCCCGGCCGATGCTGGGCCAGCACCTCGTGCAGCGATTGCGCGGCACGCTGCAACACGGGCACCGCCCGCAACAGATCATCCAGCATGACGCGCGCGGTCGGCGCATGGCAGGCCACGGCCGCCACGACCCGGTCTTCCGCATCCCTGACCGGCACCGCCACCGCGCTCATGCCGCGCACGAATTCCTCGTTGTCGATGCCGATGCCGCGCGCCGCCAGCCGTTCCAGTTCCTCTTCCAATTGCGCGGGATCGGTCAAGGTGCGCGGCGTGTTGCGCGTCAGCGGCAAGCGGGCCAGCACGCGGCCGCGTTCCAGCCGGTTCATGGACGCCAGGAATAGTTTGCCGCTGGCCGTGCAGTGCATCGGCACGTGGCTGCCCACCGCGAAGAACAGGCGCAGCGGCTCGGTGGTTTCCACCCGTTCCATATAGATCACGCGGTCGCCGTCCGGGGCCGTCAGGTTGCAGGTTTCGCCCAGCGTGCCGGCCAGTTGCGCCAGCACGGCGCGGCACGCCCGCGTGAACGCCGAGGCGCGCAACGTGGACAACGCCAGCGACGTGGCCTGCGGCCCCGGCACGAAGCCGTGCTCGGTCGGTGTCGCGGCGACGAAGCCGGCGCGCTGCATGGCGGCCAATAGGCGCATCAGCGTGGTCTTCGGCATGTCCAGGCGCTGCGCCAATTGCGCCAGCGTGGGCGGATGCTGGGCCCGGGCCAGATGCTCCAGCACCACCAGGGCGCGCAGCGATCGCGCGGCCTCTTGCCGCACGGCGGGCGTGTCGACCGATGCGTCAGCCGGCGCCTGCACCGATGCTGCACTGCGATTTTGAAACCGAAGTTGCATGTTCCGTTCCATTTTGCCGCCCCCACGCGTGTTGTGCTTTGCGCGACGCGCCCGCTTCCTAGAATCGCCACAGATCCCCGGCCCGCATGCGGCCTCGCAAGGCGATGTCGGGATCGACCCAGTATATAAGTGCGCCCCGCCGCGGCAAGCAGGGTAAACGCGCCGTCCCGCCGACGTGGCGCAGGCGGACGGCAACAGGGAGACAAGGCAATATGTCCGACACCGTGGATGTCATCGTGGTTGGCGCCGGCTCGGCCGGATGTGTGATGGCCAACCGGCTGAGCGCCGACGGCGCGCTGTCCGTCTGTCTGCTGGAGGCCGGCCCCAGGGACCGCTCCCCGTGGATACATATCCCCATCGGCTATGGCAAGACCATGTTCCACAAGGTGGTGAACTGGGGGTACTACACCGACCCCGACCCCAACATGCTGGACCGGCGCATCTACTGGCCGCGAGGCCGCACCCTGGGCGGGTCCAGCGCCATCAACGGGCTGATCTACATTCGGGGCCAGCGGCAGGACTACGACGCCTGGGCCCGCGCCGGCAACCCGGGATGGAGCTGGGACGATTGCCTGCCCACCTTCCGCAAACTGGAAGACAACGACCTGGGCGCGGGGCCCACCCGCGGCGTGGGCGGTCCTTTGAACGCCACCTCCATCAGGACGCCGCATCCGCTGGTGGAAGCCATGATCGCGGCGGCCGGCACGCGGGGCGTGCCACATGTGCAGGACTTCAATACGGGCGAGCAGGAAGGCGTCGGCTATTACCAGCTGACCACGCGCAATGGCCGCCGCTGCTCTACCGCCGTCGCCTATCTGCGCCCGGCCGAAGGCCGACCCAACCTGCGCGTGGAAACCGGCGCCCACACGATGGCCGTGCTGTTCGAAGGCAGCCGCGCCTGCGGCGTGCGGTATCGGCAGGACGGCCAGGTGCGCACGCTGCGGGCAAGGCGCGAAGTCGTGCTGTGCGCGGGCGCGCTGCAATCGCCGCAGTTGCTGCAATTGTCCGGCGTCGGGCCGGCCGCGCTGCTGCGGCAGTTCGGCATCGGCGTGCTGCGGGATCTGCCAGGTGTCGGCGAAAACCTGCAAGACCATCTGCAGATCAGACTGATCTACGAAACGACGCAGCCCATTACCACCAACGACCAGTTGCGCACGCTCGCCGGCCGCGCCCGCATGGGGCTGCAATGGCTGCTGTTCCGCAGCGGGCCGCTGGCCGTCGGCATCAACCAGGGCGGCCTGTTCTGCCGGGTGGACCCGGCCAGCCGCACGCCCGATACCCAGTTCCATTTCGCGACGCTGTCGGCCGACCTGGCCGGCGGCAAGGTGCATCCGTTTTCGGGCTGCACGTATTCCGTCTGCCAGCTGCGCCCGTCTTCGCGCGGTCAGGTCCGGCTGCGCAGCGCCGACCCGTTCGAAGCGCCGTCCATGCAGCCCAATTACCTGTCCACCGAGCTGGACCGGCGCATGACGGTGGCGGCCGTCAAGTACGCGCGCCAGCTGGCCGCGACCGAACCCCTGGCCGGGCTGATGAAGCGGGAATTCCGCCCGGGGCCCGATGTGCGCACGGATGACGAGATCCTGCACTTCTGCCGGGAGTATGGCGCCACCATCTTCCACCCTTCCGGCACCGCCAAGATGGGGCCGCGCAGCGACCCGATGGCCGTGGTGGACGAACGCTTGCGCGTGCATGGCGTGGCCGGTCTGCGGGTGGTCGATTGCTCCATCATGCCCACGCTGGTTTCCGGCAATACCAACGCGCCCGTCGTGATGCTGGCCGAACGCGCGGCCGGCTTCATGCTGGAGGATCTGAAGGCAACGCGGCGGCAGACCGAGCTGGTCGCCGCGTAAACGCGCAAGAAAACCCCGCAGGAAAGCATGGCGAGCGGCAACGCAGAGTGCCCCGCCCCCCCATCAAAGGAGACTGGAATGGCCAAGCAGAATGAAGCCGCAGTACGCCGTGTCGTCACCGCGTCGCTGATCGGCGCCACGATCGAGTGGTACGACTTTTTCCTCTACGGTGTCGTGGCGGGCATCGTATTCAACAAGCTGTACTTCCCCACCGGCGACCCGCTGGTCTCGACCATGCTGGCCTACACCACGTTCGCCGTGGGCTTTGTGACGCGGCCGCTGGGCGGCCTGATCTTCGGCCATTTTGGCGACCGCATCGGCAGGAAGAGCATGCTGGTGATGACGCTGATGATCATGGGCGTGTCCACGTTCCTGATCGGCCTGGTGCCCACCTATGACAGCATCGGCGTCTGGGCGCCCATCCTGTTGCTGCTGCTGCGCGTGTTCCAGGGCATCGGCCTGGGCGGCGAATGGGGCGGCGCGGTGCTGATGGCCTATGAATACGCGCCGCCGGGCAAAAAAGGCTTCTACGCGTCGCTGCCGCAGATCGGGTTGGCGATCGGCCTGTGCCTGGCCTCCGGCACCGTGGCGCTGCTGTCCACCTTGCTGACGGACGAACAGTTCATGGCCTGGGGCTGGCGCATCGCCTTCCTGGCGTCGGCCGCCATGGTGCTGGTGGGCATGTACATCCGCCTGAACATCAAGGAAACGCCCGAGTTCACTGCCGTCAAGGAAAGCAACGCTGAAAGCCGCATCCCGTTTTTCGACATGCTCAAGCGCTACCCCGGCAACGTCTTCAAGGGCATGGGGGCCCGCTACATCGACGGCGTGTTCTTCAACGTGTTCGGCGTGTTCTCGATCTCGTACCTGACGCAAACCGTGCAGATCACACGGACCGAAGCGCTGACGGGCGTGATGGCCGCAGCCCTGGTGATGTGCTTCTTCATCCCCTTCTTCGGCCGTCTGTCCGACCGCATCGGCCGCACGCGCGTCTATTTCTGGGGATCGCTGATCACCGCCGCGGCCTCCTTCCCGGGCTTCTGGCTGATGCTGCACAGCGAGGGTAGCGTGATGCTGATCTGGCTGGCGATCATCATCCCCTTCGGCATCTTCTATGCCGCCGTGTATGGCCCCGAGGCCGCGCTGTTCTGCGAGCTGTTCGACGCCAAGGTGCGCTACACCGGCATCTCGTTCGTCTACCAGTTCTCGGGAATATTCGCCTCGGGCATCACCCCCATCATCGCCACCGCCCTGCTCAAGACCGGCGGCGGCCAGCCTTGGCTGATCTGCCTGTACGTGCTGTTTGCCGGGGTGGTGTCGGCGCTGTGCGCATGGCTGATCGGCCGCGGCAGGCCGGCGGACGAGCCCGCCAGCCATCCGGCGGCGCCCCTGCCCCGCGCGGGGTTGCGCAAGGCGTAAGCGGGGCGCGGCGCCGTGCTCAGGCGCGCGGCGGCCGTGCGAACCAGGCTTCGGCCAGCTTCACGAACGCGCTGGCGCCAATCGGCAACAGCGCGTCGTTGAAGTCGTAGCTGGTGTTGTGGACCAGGCACGGCCCCTCGCCGTGGCCAAGCTCGCGGTGCCCGCCGTCGCCGTTGCCGATGAAGCAATAGCTGCCCGGCACCGCTTCCAGCATGAAGGAGAAGTCTTCCGCCGCCATGATGGGCGTCTGCGCCAGCAGCCGCTCCTGGCCGACCACCTGCGCCAGCGCCTCGCGCATGAAGGCGGTCTCGGCCTCGTGGTTGATCGTCGACGGATAGTGGCGCGTGAAGACGAAATCGCATTCGGCGCCAAACATCGCGGCCACGTGCTGCGCCACCTCGCCCATGCGCCGCTCGATCAGGTCCAGGGTCTCGGCGGTGTAGGCGCGCACCGTGCCGCCCAGTTCGCAAGTGTCGGGGATGACGTTGACGGCCTCGCCCGCCCGCAGCGTGGTCACGGAAATGACGGCCGTCTCCAGCGGCTTCTTGTTGCGGCTGATGATGGTCTGGAAGGCCTCGATCATCTGGCCCGCCGCCGGGATCGGGTCGACGGCCAGGTGCGGCATGGCAGCGTGGCCGCCCTTGCCGCGTATCGTCACGTGGAATTCGCTGTTGGACGCCAGCACGGGGCCGGGCGACGACGCGAAACAGCCTTCCGGGATGCCCGGCATGTTGTGCATGCCGAACACGGCCTCCATCGGGAATTTCTCGAACAGGCCGTCGCGCATCATCTCGCGCGCGCCGCCGCCGCGTTCTTCGGCGGGTTGGAAGATCAGGTAGACGGTGCCGTCGAAATTGCGATGACGCGCCAGGTACTGGGCGGCGCCCAGCAGCATGGCGGTGTGGCCGTCGTGGCCGCAGGCGTGCATCACGCCTGCGTGCTTGCTGGCATGCGCGAACTGGTTCGCCTCTTGCATCGGCAGCGCGTCCATGTCGGCGCGCAGCCCCAGCGTGCGCGACGACGTGCCGTTGCGGATCACGCCCACCAGGCCGGTCTTGCCGAAGCCGCGGTGCAGTTCGATGCCCCAGCTCTCCAGCAGTTCGGCTACCCGTTGCGCGGTGCGGTTCTCCTCGAACGCCAGCTCAGGGTGGGCGTGGATGTCGCGCCGAACTTCTCGGATGGCGGGGGCGTTGTCAACAATCTCTTCAATCAGGTTCATGGCTACCGGTGCCGGCGCCCCGCAGGGCGCCGTTGATTCCAGGGTTGGAGGGAAAGGATGCGGATCAATCGGGCTTGATGCCCAGCTTGCGCAGCACGGGGCCCGTGGCCTCGCGCTCATCGGCGACGCGCTGTGCGAAGGCGCTGGCCTCCAGATGGTACGGCAGCGAGCCATGGCTGGCGTACATCTGGCGCATGGCGCCGTCCTGCTGCGCGCGGCCGATCTCGGCGTTCAGGCGCTGGATGATGGCCTGGGGCGTGCCCGCACGCGCGGCCAACCCCAGCCACACCGCGCCTTCGAAGCCGCGGAAGTCCTGCTGCGCCAGCGTCGGCGCGCGGCCAAAGGCGGCATCGGGCACCGCGTCGCTGATGGCCAGCACGCGCAGGCGCCCTTCCTTGACCATCGGTTCGACCAGCGCGGTGCCGGCGAAATACATCTGCGTATCGCCGGCAAGCACCGAATTAAGCGCGCCCGTACCGGTTTTGAACGGCACGTGCATGATGTCCGCGCCGGCCTGTTCGCGCAGCATTTCGAACAGCACGTGCGGCGGGCTGCCGTTGCCCGACGACGCGTAGTTCAGCCGGCCCGGCTGCTGGCGCGCCAGCGCGAACAACTGCGCCAGCGACTGCGCGGGCACCTTGTCGTTGACTGTCAGCGCCATGGGAATGACGGCCAGCGGGCTGACCGGCACGAGGTCGCGGACCGGGTCATACGTCAGCGCGGGAAAGATATAGGGATTCCAGACCAGATGGGCGTTGGTGACGAGCGCCAGCGTGTACCCGTCGGCGGGCGCCGACTTCAACTGCTGCATCGCCAGCAGGCCGCCGGCGCCAGGCTTGTTTTCCACGACGACAGGCTGGCCGAAAGCGTTGTGCAGCCGCTCGGCCAGCGGCCGCGCGAACAGGTCGGGCAGGCTGCCCGGCCCGCCATTGACCACGATGGTCATCGGCCGGGCCGGCCAATCGGCCGCCACGGCGGGCGCACCCGCCGCCAGCGCGGCGCACGCCGCCAGACTGTGCAAGGCCCGTCGTAGCCAGGACCGCAAGCACCCGCCCTCGCGTGCCGAGTGCGCACGGCCGGCACGCGGGGACGCCGCGCGGGATCGCTGCCGGCCCGGCCGGCTGTCGCATGGACGTATCACTGCTTGTCTCCTCGTGCGCCTGCCGCCGGCGAAAAGCCAGGGAATGGCAGCCGGCTATCTGGCGGCGCTTTTTTTCTACGATAAGCAGCATAAATCTCGACGTCAATATCTTTTATCGAGATTTTTGAAAATAAGGCTAAATCATCCCTCCCCGGCTCCCGCCGCCGCGACCGGCGGCCGTTCGCCTGGCCATCCTCCGCCCAAGGCCTTGAACAGGCTCGCCAGGGCCATCTGGCGCTGGGTGCTGACCTCGATGTAGCTCAGCTGGTCGGTAAACGCGCTGCGCTGCGCGTCCAGGTAGCGCAGATGGCTATCCACGCCGCCGCGGTAGCGGGCTTCCGACAGGCGCATGGCTTCCAGGCTGGACTCGGCCAAGGCGCGACGCGACGCTTCCTCGCGCCGCAGGGTGTCGGTGGCCGCCAACGCGTCGGCCACTTCCTTGAACGCCGTCTGGATGGTCTTTTCATAAGCGGCCACGGCGATGTCCTTGCGCACGTGCGACAGGTCCAGGTTGGCAGTGTTGCGGCCGCCCGCGAAGATCGGTAGCGTGATCTGCGGCGTGAACGACCAGGCGCGCTGGCCGCCGTCGAACAGGTTGGACAGGTCGGCGCTGGACGAGCCGAACAGTCCGGTCAGCGAAATGCTGGGGAAGAACGCCGCCCGCGCCGCGCCGATGCTGGCGTTGCGCGACTGCAGCTGATGTTCGGCGGCCAGAATGTCCGGGCGGCGCTCCAGCAGTTCAGAGGGCGCGCCTGCCGCGATCTCCTGCAGCAGCACGGGCGACGCCGCCAGTTGCTGCGGCAGGTAGGGACCCAGATCGTTCACGCCCACCAGCAGCGCCAGCGCGTTGCCGGCCTGCCGCACTTCGCGGTCCATGCGTTCCAGTTCCGCCCTTGCCTGCTCGGTCAAACCCAGCGCTTCCTGGTAATCCAGCGCCGTGGCCGCGCCGGCCTGGCGCCGTTTGACGATCAGTTCCAGCGACGATTCGCGGCTGGCCAGGGTCTGGCGCGTGACCAGCAGGCGGCGCTGCGCGCTGTCGCGCGTCAGATAGGCCTGGATCACTTCGGCCACCAGGCTGATCCGCGTGCTGTGCGCGGTTTCTTCGGTCGCCAGGTACTCCTGCAACGCGGCGTCCGACAGGCTGCGCACGCGGCCGAACAGGTCGATCTCGAACGCGGTCAGCCCGATTCCCGCCTGGTAGGTGCTTTGCACGCCGGCGCTGCCGGTGCTGCTCAAGTCGCCCGGCACCCGCTGGCGCGTGCCGGTGCCTTGAGCGTTGATGCCCGGCAGCCGGTCCGCGCGTTCAATCCGGTACTGCGCGCGCGCCGCTTCGATGTTCAACACGGCCTGGCGCAGGTCGCGGTTGTTCTCAAGCGCCAGCGCCACCAGTTGGCGCAAGGGCGCATCGGTCACGAACGACTGCCAATCCAGCGTGGCCGCCGCCGACGGCGCGGCAGGCGCGGCAGACTGGTTGAACTGCGCCGGATACTGCGCGGGGATCGGCGCATCGGGCCGCTGGTGCACCGGCGCCAGCGAGCATCCCGCCAGCACCGCGCTCAACGCCAGGGCGCCAAGGCGCAAGGGGAAGAAGGTTTGCATCATGAGTCTTACTCCTCTGCCGTGCGCGGGGCCGGCAAGGGTTCGGATGCCGGCCGGCCGCGTTGCTTCGACACCAGCGACAGCACCCACACAAAGAAGATAGGCACGAAAATCACGCCCAGCAGCGTGGCGGTCAGCATCCCGCCGATCACGCCCACGCCCAGCGCGCGCTGGCTGGCGGCGCCCGCGCCGCTGGCCAGCGCCAGCGGCACCACGCCCAGGATGAACGCCAGCGACGTCATCACAATGGGGCGGAAGCGCAGCTTGGCGGCCTGGATGGCGGAATCCATCAGCGAATGGCCCTGCTCGCGCAGGCTCTTGGCGAATTCCACGATCAGGATCGCGTTCTTGGCGGCCAGGCCGATGATGGTGATCAGGCCAACCTTGAAGTACACGTCGTTCGACATGCCCAGCACCGTCACCGCCAGCACCGAACCGAGCGCGCCGATCGGCACGATCAACATGACGGACGCGGGGATGGCCCAGCTTTCATACAGGGCGACCATCAGCAGGAACACCACCAGGAACGCCAGCGCGAACAGCATCGGCGCCTGCGCCCCGGCGAACTTCTCCTGGTAGGACAAGCCCGTCCATTCGTAGCCGATGCCGCTGGGCAGTTCCGACACGATGCGCTCGATCTCGGCCATCGCTTCGCCGGTGCTGCGCCCCGGCATCGCGTCGCCGGCGATCTTGAACGCCGGATAGCCGTTGTAGCGCGAGATCTGCACCGGGCCGTTTTCCCAACTGGTCTGCACGAACGCGCTCAGCGGGACCATGCCGCCCGACTTGTTGCGCACGTTCAGCATCAGGATGCTTTCCGGCGTCATGCGGTCGCGCACGTCCGCCTGCACCACCACGCGCTGCAAGCGCCCGGCGTTGGCGAAGTCGTTGATGGTGGCGGACCCGTAGGCAGACGAGATCGCCGTGCTGATCGTGTCGAACCCGATGCCCAGCGCTTCCGCCTTCTGGCGGTCGATGTCCAGGCGCAGCTGCGGCGCGTCGGCCAGGCCTTCCATCATGGCATAGGCGATCACCGGCGAACTGTTGGCCTTGGCCAGCAGCTGGTTGCGCGCGTCCGTCAGGGCCGCGCGGCCCAGGCCGCCGCGGTCCTGCAGGCGCAGCGCGAAGCCGCCGGAGTTGCCCAGGCCGTCGATGGGCGGCGGGTTCACCGCCATGATCGAACCGTCGTCGATGGCCGCGAAGCGCGCGTTCACGCTATTGGCCACGTCGCTGGCGGCCTGCCCCTTGCCGCGCTCGGACCAGTCCTTCAACGTCGGGAACGCGATGCCGGCGTTCTGGCCCGTGCCCGAGAAGCTGAAGCCCATCACCGTGAAGGCGTCGCCCATGGCGTCCAGCGACATCAGGTGCTGCTCGACGTCCGCCACGACCTTGTCGGTGCGCGTGTGGGTGGCCCCCGGCGGCAACTGGACGTCGACAATGACGTAGCCCTGGTCTTCCGGCGGCACGAACGATTCAGGCACGCGCACGTACAGCACGCCCAGCACCGCCACGATCGCCACGTAGATCACCATGTAGCGGCCGGTGCGCTTGACCAGCCGCGTGTTCAGCGCCTCGAAACGTCCGGTCAGGCGGTTGAAGCTGCGGTTGAACCAGCCGAAAAAGCATTTCTTTTCATCGTGATGGCCCTTGGGGATGGGCTTGAGGAACGTGGCGCACAAGGCGGGCGTGAAGGTCAGCGCCAGAAAGCCCGAGAACAGGATCGACACCGCCAGCGACAGCGAGAACTGCTGGTAGATCACGCCGACCGAACCGCTCATGAACGCCAGCGGCAGGAACACGGCGGACAGCACCAGCGTGATGCCGACGATGGCGCCCGACACCTGCTCCATCGCCTTGACCGTGGCCTCGCGCGGCGGCAGGCCTTCTTCGGCCATGATGCGTTCCACGTTCTCGACCACCACGATGGCGTCGTCCACCAGGATGCCGATGGCCAGCACCATGCCGAACATCGTCATCATGTTCACCGAGAAGCCCAGCACGGACATCACAGCAAAGGTGCCCAGCAAACACACCGGCACGACGATCGTCGGGATCAGCGTGTAGCGGATGTTCTGCAGGAACAGGAACATCACCAGGAAGACCAGCACCATCGCCTCAAGCAACGTGTGCACCACCTTTTCGATGGCCACGCTGACAAAGCGCGACGTGTCGAACGGCACCGAGAATTCCACGTCTTCGGGGAATGAGGCGGACAGCTCCTGCAGGCGCGCCTTCACGGCCTTGACCGTATCGATCGCATTGGCGCCCGGTGCCAGCTGCACGGCCGCGCCGACCGACTTCTTGCCGTTCAGGCGCGTCTCGAAGTCGTAGCTCTGGCGGCCCACTTCCAGGCGCGCCACGTCGGCCAGGTGCACGGACGAGCCGTCGTCGTTGGCGCGCAGCACGATCCTGCCGAATTCTTCCGGCGAATCCAGCATGCCCTTCACGGCCAGCGTGGCCGTCAGTTCCTGCTCGGCCGAACCCGGACGGCTGCCGAAGCTGCCTGCCGGCACCTGCACGTTCTGGGCAGCGATGGCCGCGTTGACGTCGGCCACCGACAGGCCCAGGCCCAGCAGCTTCTGCGGGTCGATCCATACCCGCATGGCGGCCTCGGCGCCGAAGAACTGCACCTTGCCCACGCCGTCGACGCGACGGATCTCGTTGTTGATGTGGCGCGCCGCGTAGTCGGACAGGCCCACTACGTCCTTGTGCGCATCGTCGCCCTTGTAGGTCAGGGCGTAGATCATCAGGAAGTTCGAGCTGGCCTGCTCGACCTGCAGGCCCTGCTGCGTCACGGCGGACGGCAGGCGGGCTTCCGCCTTCTTGATGCGGTTCTGCACGTCCACCTGGGCCAGGTCCGGGTCCGTGCCCGGCTCGAACGTGACGGTGATTTCCGCGCTGCCGCTGGAGCTGCTGGACGACTCGTAGTACAGCATGTGCTTGGCGCCGTTCAGCTCTTCTTCGATGACGCTCGTCACCGAATCCACCAGCACCGACGCGGAGGCGCCCGGGTACACGGCGGCGATGGTCACCTGGGGCGGCGCCACTACCGGAAACTGCGAGACCGGCAGCGACGGGATCGCCAGCAGGCCGGCCAGCGAAATGAAGATGGCCACCACCCACGCGAAATTGGGGCGGCCAATGAAAAACTTGGACATGATCTATCCTTGCGAAGGCATGGGGATGCGCGGGCGGACGGTCAGTTCGCGGCGGGCGCGGACGGTCCGCCGGCGGCCGCGACCTTGGGCTCGGCCGCCGGCGTCACGCTGACCTTCTGGCCGGGCACGGCGGCGTTGACGCCGCCCACGATGACGCGGTCGCCCGCGTTCAGGCCCTCGACGATGTGCCAATCGCCGCCGCGCATCGTGCCGGTCTGCACCAGGCGGGACTCCACTACCTCGTCCTTGCCCACCACCATCACCTGCGGCTTGCCGTCGGTGCTGCGCAGCACGGCGCGCTGCGGCACCAGGATGGCCTCGGGATCCACCCCTTGCCGCGTCTGCACGCGCACGTACATGCCCGGCAGCAGCAGCACGTCGGGGTTGGCGAATTCGCCGCGCACGGACACCTGGCCCGTGGTTCGGTCCACCGCGATGTCCGAGAACAGCAGGCGCCCGTTGCGTTTCTGGTCGGTGCCGTCGATGGAGAGGGAAATGTCGGCGCCCTCGCCTTGCCCCAGGCTGCCGTCCTGCAGCGCGGCGCGCATGCGCAGCATGTCCGCCACCGGTTGGGTGAAGTCCACGTAGATCGGGTCCAGTTGCTGGATCTTCGCCATGACGGTGGCTTCGTTCTGGCCCACCAGCGCGCCCTCGGTGACCTGCGCGCGTCCGATGCGGCCCGAAATCGGCGCCTTGACCGTGGCGTAGTCCAGGTTCAATTGCGCGGTTTCCACATCAGCCTGCGCGGAGCGGCGCGCGGCCTGGGCGCTCTTGAGCGTGGTGGTGGCGGTGTCGAAGTCCTGCTGGCTCACGGCTTCGATCTTGACCAGCGGCGTGTAGCGCTTGACGATGGCCTGGGCGTCCGACACGGCGGCATCCGCCTTGGCCAGTTCGCCCTGGGCGCGCGACAACGCCGCCTTGAATGGCGCCGGGTCGATGCGAAACAGCACGTCGCCCGCCTTCACGTCGGCGCCTTCCTCGAAGTTGCGGCTGAGCACGATGCCCGCCACGCGGGCGCGCACTTCCGCCACCCGCATGGGCTCCACCCGCCCCGGCAACGCGCTGGTCAGCGCGTAGCGTTCGGGTTGCACCGACAGCACTTGCACCGCGCGCGGTTCGGATGCTTGCGAATGCGCATCCTGATCACCGCCGCATCCTGCCAACACGATTGACGCCAACAACGCCGTCAGGGGCCACTGCCGCCTGGTTTGATTCTTCAACATCTGTAACCCCCGCCCGCGGCGACCTGAATTCAACAAGCCGCTGATGCTACCGCAGAGTTCAATTTGAATCAATGATGATTCATATGATTCTGTTAAGTTGATTACATTCTGCTTAACAAGTTTTTACTTGCCAATTCGGCCAAAGTTTGTACAAAGTGAATCACCCGTGATTCAATAGCGCCTGATCAAGTTCGAAAACAGAACAGGGGCAGAGCATGTCTGACGAGGCGGGGCACGAGAAGCTACTGGTGGCATTGGCCATCGCAATGGTCGACCAGCCGCGGGCCACGTTGCAGGAACTGGCGAAGGCCGTGGGCGTCAGCAAGGCGACGCTGTACCGCTTCTGTCAGACGCGGGACCAACTGGTCCTGCGCCTCACGACGCACAGCGCCCATGTCATGAAAAAAGCGCTGGCGGACTCGCATCTGGAGACCGCGCCTGCGCGCGAGGCGCTGCGAAACCTGATCGATCAGAATCTCGCGCATAAGGAATTGGCGACCTTTCTGACCTACAACTGGAAGCCCGACAACGAGCAACAGCCCGACATCATGAACAGTTGGTCGGGCTACGTGGAATCCCTGGACGCGTTTTTTCTGCGCGGACAGCGCGAAGGCGCCTTCCGCGTGGACATCACGGCGGCGGCGTTGACGGAAATGTTCTTCGGCGTGCTGACCAGCCTGATGGACGCCGAACGGCGCGGACGCGTCGCGCGGCTGGGCATCGCGTCCGTGGTCGAGCAGATGATGCTGCACGGCATCGCGGCCGAGCCGGTGCGCGCCCCGGCCTGAGGCGCGCGCGGGACATCGGGACGCGGCGCGTCGCCCGGCCTGACAGGCGGGCCGAGATGCAGCCCGCCCTCCAGCCTGGCATGCCGCCGCTTATGCGCCGGCTACCGGCCGCCCGTAGAACGGGTAGTTCGGGTCGTTGTAGCCATGCGTCGACGCATGGCCGGGCGTTACCCAGCCGTCCACGACGGCTTCGTCTTCCGCCGTGATCTTCACGTCCAGCGCGGCGTAGTAGTCGTCCATCTGCGCCAGCGTGCGCGGGCCGGCGATCACGCTCGTGATGACCGGATTGGCCAGCACCCAGGCCGTGGCGAAGTGGCCGGGCTGCACGCCGCGCGCCGCGCTGTGTTGAACCAGCTGCTGCGCGATCTGCAGGGACTCTTCACGGAATTCGGTGGCCAGGATGCGGCGGTCGCCACGCCCCGCGCGGGTGTCGGCGGCCGGCGCCTGACCCGGCAGGTACTTGCCCGTCAGCACGCCGCGCGCGATGGGACTGTACGGCACCACGCCCAATCCGTAATGCTTGCATGCGGGCAGGATTTCCACTTCCGGGCCGCGGTTCAGCATGTTGTAGTACGGCTGGCACACCACCGGTTGCGGCACGCCCAGCTTTTCGGCGAGGCGCATGGCCTCGGCAATGCGCCATCCGCGGAAGTTCGACAGGCCGAAGCTGCGCAGCTTGCCCGCGCGGATCAGGTCGCCCAGCGCCCAGAGCGCTTCTTCCAGGTTTTCCTCGTGGTAGTCGCGATGCAGGTACAGGATGTCCATGAAATCCGTGCCCAGGCGCGAAAGGCTTTGCTCCACGCCGCGCATCAGCCACTGGCGCGAATAGTGCGCCTGGTTCGGGCCCTTGCCCACCGGGTTGCCGATCTTGCTGGCCAGCACCCAGTCGTGGCGCTGCCCCTGCAGCAGCTTGCCCACCACTTCTTCCGAACGGCCTTCGTTGTAGACGTCGGCCGTATCGATGAAATTCAAGCCATGGTCGCGCGCCGACGCGACAATGCGCGCCGCCTCGTCGTCAGGCGTCTGCTCTCCGAACATCATGGTGCCCAGGCATAGCGGCGAAACACGCAGATTGCTGGTTCCCAGTCGGCGGTAGTTCATGGCTTCATTCCTTGGTCGGTAAGAGGTCAGAATGTTACGCCTGTGGCGCGTCCACCGCTGCAAGGATCTTGCCGAACAGCGCATCCGCATGGGCGGAATTCAACCAACGCACGATCACCACCATCTTGCGCTCCGGCTCCACCCAGGTGAACGAGCTGCCCGCGCCCACGCCGAAAAAGCTTGAGGCCGGCACGCTGGGGAAGACGCGGCCTTCGTGGTTCAGCCAGATCAGGTAGCCGTAGTACGGCGCGATGGCGCAGGGGGTGCGCATCGCTTGAATCCATTCCCGCGACAGGATCTGCTTGCCGTTGGCCTGGCCGTCGGCAAGCAGCATCTGGCCGATCAGCGCCTGGTCGCGCGCGCTGATGGACATGCCGCCGCCCCAGTGGGAGCCGCCCGGCACCGACGGCATGCGCTGGCCGTCGATCTCGACCCAGGCGGTGTCGTAGCCCACCCATTGCCAGTCTTCGCTCGCGCCGATGGGGCGCGTGACGGCTTCGCGGAAGACCTCCGGCAGCGGCTTGCGGAACAAGTGCAGCAACGCATAGGACAGCTGGTTGATGCGCACGTCGTTGTATTCCCAGTACGTGCCGGGGCGCTGCAAGGGGCGCGCGTCGCCCTTCTTGCCATCGGGCGGCACGCCGAACGTGACGGCGCGGTAGCGGTCCGCCTGGTCCGACACGCCAAAGCGCTCGCCTTCCCATTCGCTGGTCTGCTGCAGCAGGTGACGCCACGTGATGTCGGCGTTCTGCCCCTCGTCGAAACCGATGCCGGGCACCCGCTTGCCGACGGGCTCGTCCACGTCGGGCAGCAAGCCGCGGTCATGCGCCACGCCTGCCAGGATCGCCAGATACAGCTTGGCCACGCTGAAGGTCAGGTCGGCGCGCTCGGGTTCGCCCCAGGACGCGACGGTCTTGCCGTCGACCACGACCACGCCCGATACCGGGCCGCGGTCATGGATCGGCCCCAGCAGGCGGTTCCAGGGCGGCGGATCGTTCAGGTGCACGCCGAAGTTGCCCTTGACGCTGCGGTCCCAGGTGGATTCGTGTTCATTGGCGAACTGGATCGCCTGCTGCATAAGCGTGTTCATTGCTTCCCTCGTTATTGTGGTGTGTCAGGCCGTGGCGCCTTCGGGCGTACGGGCCAGGTATTCCATCGCGGCCTGCATGCCGCCTGCGCGGTGCGGCACGCCGGCGGCGGCCAGGCCCATCTCGACGCCGGCCAGGGTGCCGCACAGGGTCAGGTCGTTGAAGTGGCCAAGGTGGCCGATGCGGAAGACCCGGTCGGTGAGCTTGCCCAGGCCCTGCCCCAACGACATGTCGAAGCGGTCCAGGATGATCTTGCGCAGCGCATCCGCGCCGTGGCCGTCGGGCATCAGCACCGCGGTCAGCGCGGGGCTGTGCGCGGCCGGATCCAGGCTTAGCAGTTCCAGCCCCCATCCGGCCACGGCCAGGCGCGTGGCGCGCGCATGCCGTTCGTGCCGCGCGAACACGCGCGGCAGGCCTTCGGCTTGCAGCATGGCCAAGGCCTCGTGCAGGCCGTACAGCAAGTTTGTCGACGGCGTATACGGAAAATAGCCTTTGGCGTTGGCGGTCAGCATGTCGCGCCAGTCCCAATAGGCGCGCGGCAGGCGCGCGGTATCGGCGGCGGCCAGCGCCCGCGTGCTGACGGCATTGAACGCCAGGCCGGGCGGCAGCATCAGGCCCTTTTGCGAGCCGGCCACGGTCACGTCCACGCCCCATTCGTCGTGGCGGTAGTCGATCGAGCCCAGCGACGAAATCGTGTCCACCATCAGCAACGCGGGATGCGCGGCGCGGTCGATCGCGGCGCGCACGGCGGCGATGTCGCTGGTGACGCCCGTCGACGTTTCGTTGTGCACCACGCACACGGCCTTGATGCGGTGTTGCGTGTCTTCGGCCAGGCGCGCGCCGATGACGGCGGCGTCCACCGGGTGGCGCCAGTCGCCTTCGATGTAGTCGACCTCAAGCCCCAGGCGCCCCGCCAGCTTCTTCCACAGGCTGGCGAAGTGGCCGGTTTCCACCATCAGCACCCGGTCGCCAGGCGACAGCGTGTTGACCAGCGCCGCTTCCCACGCGCCGGTGCCCGACGACGGAAAAATGACCACGGGGGATTGCGTCTGGAAAACCTGCTTCACTCCCCCCAGCACGGCCAGCCCCAGCGCGCCGAACTCCGGCCCCCGATGGTCGATGGTGGGCTGATCGATGGCCCGCAGCACGCGGTCAGGCACATTCGTCGGCCCCGGAATCTGCAGGAAATGCCGGCCGGACGGATGGGAGTTCAGGGTAAGCATGCGTAGCCCCAGAGTGGAATTTTTTGTATACCAACGAAAGATGCGCGACGCATAAACGGCGTTTGTCTCGCATGCGGACTTGCGGCATGCGCCACTCTATCCCATTGTTTTTACATCGATAACCTAGGGTATACACCCATGATTGAACCGCCGGCCACAGGTTTATAGTCTAGAAAAATACGGGGAAATGTTGGTATACCAATGAGCAGCAATCCTAGCCTGATGCCGGATCTGGCCGGGCCGGCAGATGCCGGCCGCGCCGATTCCGATGCGACGCCGAACGCCGGGGCCCAGCCTTCGGCGCCGCGCGCCGCCGGCAACGGCCGCACGCTGCCCGGCGCGGTCGCCGGCCAACTGCGCGAACGCATCATCCAGGGCGAATTCCCGCCCGGCTCCCGCCTGAACGAACGTGCGCTGTGCGACCTGCTGGGCGTCTCGCGCACGCCGATGCGCGAAGCGTTCCGCGTGCTGGCGGCCGAAGGGCTGGTGCAGATTGAACCGAACCGCGGCGCGCAGGTGGTGGCGCTGTCGGAAGCGAACATCCGCGAAGCCTTCGAAGTGATCGGCGGACTGGAGGCCATGTCGTGCCGGCTGGCATGCGAACGGGCGACGGATGTCGAGATCGCGGAAATCCGCGCGCTGACTTACGAAATGATGGCCAGCCACGCCCGTCACGACCTGCCCACCTACTTCCGCACCAACCGCGAAATCCACGAACGCATCAGCCTGGCCTCGCACAACAGCCTGCTCAAGCAGCTCTACGACGCCCAGAACGCGCGCATCCAGAACCTGCGCTTCGTGTCGAACGAAAACCGCCAGAAATGGGATCTGGCGATGCGGGAGCACATCGAAATGGCCGACGCCCTGCACGCGCGCGACGCGGACCGGCTGGCGGGCATCATGCGGCAGCACTTGCAGCGCAAGTGCGAGGCCGCGCTAAAGACGTTGAACGCAGGGCAGGCCCCCGCGACCGCGCAGTCGTCCGGATCGGGTTGAAGCCCTTCCCTGCCCACGGACGACAACGATAAGAACCAGGGTGGCGCGGCCCGGAGCGAGATGATGGATACGCAGTACATGTAGTGCCTTCCAGAGGAGCCTTCACCATGGCTGATTGTCGCTTCACACCCGTCTCACCCGCCTTGCCCTCCCGCCGCACCCCTGCCCTGCACGCGCTTGCCGCCGCCTTGCTGGCCTGCGCCACGCTTGCCTCCCAGCCTGCGCTGGCCGGCAAGAAGGACGACACCCTGCGCATGGCCTACGACCAGGCGCCGGAAAGCGTGGACCCGTATTTCAACAACGTGCGGATCGGCGTCATCATCGCTGCCAACGTCTGGGACACGCTGCTGTACCGCGACCCCGTCACCAACGAGTACAAGGGCCAGTTGGCCAAGAGCTGGAAGCAGGTCGACGACAAGACGATGGAATTCGAGTTGCGCGAAGGCGTGAAATTCCATAACGGCGAGGAGTTCGACGCGGATTCGGTCGTGTACACGCTGAACTACGTGGCCGACCCCAAGAACAAGGCCGTCACGCAGCAGAACGTGGCCTGGATCGACAAGGTCGAGAAGATCGACAAGTACAAGGTGCGCCTCACCACCAAGGAGCCCTTCCCCGGCGCCAAGGAATACCTGTCCACCACCGCCGCCATCCATCCGGCCAAGTACTACCAGGAAGTGGGTCCCAAGGGCATGAACGCCAAACCCGTGGGGTCGGGCCCGTACAAGGTCACCGACTACCAGCCCGGCAAGTCCATCACGCTGGAGCGCAACGCCGATTACTTCAAGGACTCGCCCAAGGCGCAGCCGAAGATCGGCCGCGTCGTCATCCGCTTCATCCCCGACCGCCAGACCCAGATGGCCGAGGTGATCTCGGGCGGCGAAGACCTGATCATGAGCGTGCCCAAGGACCAGGCCGAACAACTGGGCCAGATGCCCAACCTGCAGATGGTCACCGGCAACACGATGCGCATCGTGTTCATGCAGATGAACATCCAGGACGGCACCCCGGCGCCCCAGCTGAAAGACGAACGCGTGCGGAAAGCCATCATCCACGCGATCGACCGCGACGCCATGCTGAAGAACATCGTGGGCGAAGGCGGCGGCCTCATCAACACCATCTGCACGCCGTCGCAGGTGGGCTGCACGCAGGACGGGGCGCCCACCTACAAGTACGACCCGGCGCTGGCCAAGAAGCTGCTGGCCGACGCCGGCTACGCCAACGGCTTCGACATCGACATCGTGGCGTACCGCGAACGCAACCAGACCGAAGCCATCATCAACTACCTGCAGGCCGTCGGCATCCGCGCCAAGCTGAACTACCTGCAGTACGCCGCCATGCGCGACATGATCCGCGCCAACAAGGCGTCGCTGACCCACCAGACCTGGGGCTCCAACCTGGTCAACGACGTCTCGGCGTCCACGCCCGTGTACTTCGCCTTCGGCAACGACGACGTCACGCGCGACGCCCAGGTGCGGGACCTGCTCAACAAGGGCGACCACACGATCGACCCCGCGCCGCGCAACGCGGCCTACAAGGAAGCGCTGGACCTGATCGCGCAGAAGGCCTATGCGGTGCCGCTGTGGACGCTGCCCGCCTACTACGTCGCCACCAAGGACGTGAACTTCAAGCCCTACTCGGATGAGCTGGTGCGCTTCTGGGACATGAGCTGGAAGTAAGGCGCAGGGTTGCGCCGGGCAGGCATCGCGCCGCCCGGCGCCGCGAAACGATAGAGGAAGTCCTATGCTTTATTTCACGATCAGGCGCCTGGGCCTGGCGGCGCTGGTGGCGCTGACCGTTTCGATCCTGGCGTTCCTGCTGCTGCACCTGTCGGGCGATCCGGCCCTGGCCCTGGCGGGCGAAGGCGCGCGCCAGGCGGACATCGACATGATCCGCAAGACCTACGGGCTGGACCGGCCGCTGGCGGTGCAGTACGCCGACTGGCTCTGGCACATCCTGCAAGGCGATTTCGGCACCTCGGTGTATTTCAAGACCGAAGCCGGCCCGTTGATCCTGTCCAAGCTCAAGACCACGCTGCTGCTGGGCATGGGCGCGCTCGGCTTCGCCCTGCTGATCTCCATTCCGCTGGGCGTGCTGGCCGCCCTCTACAAGGGCAGCCTGATCGACCGCATCTGTCTGGCGATCGCGGTGCTGGGCCAGGCGCTGCCCAATTTCTTCTTCGCGCTGATCCTGATCATGCTGTTCTCGATCTCGCTGCGCATCCTGCCCGTGTCGGGCAGCGGGACGTGGCAGCATTTCGTGATGCCGGCCATCGCCCTGGGCTATTACGTGGCGCCCGCCTTCATGCGGCTGATCCGCGCCGGCATGATCGAAGTGCTGGGCGCGGACTACATCCGCACCGCCCGGGCCAAAGGCCTGCCGGCACGCAAGATCATCTTCAAGCATGCGCTGCGCAACGCCATCGTGCCGGTGGTGGCCCTGGCCGCCGTGCAGCTGGGCTACCTGCTGGGGGGCTCCGTCGTCATCGAAACCATCTACGCGCTGGACGGGCTGGGCTACCTGGCCTACCAGAGCATCACGTACAAGGACTACCCCGTCATGCAGCTGATCGTGCTGCTGCTGTCCGTGCTGTACGTGCTGCTGACGCTGGCCGCCGATATCGCCAACGCGTGGCTGGATCCGCGCATCCGGGTGTCTTGACATGAACACGCCTATCCTTACCCCCGCCGCGTCCGGCGCCCCCGCGCCGGCCCCGCTGGAACTGTCCGCCTCCACCCTGCGCTGGCGCCGCCTGCGCCGCAACAAGGCGCTGCTGGCCGGCGGCGGCATCTTGCTCGTCATCGTGCTGATCGCGCTGCTGGCGCCGTGGATTTCTCCGCACGACCCCTACTTCCAGGACCTGGCCTACCGCACCGCGCCGCCCGTCTGGTACGAAAAGGGCACCTGGCTGCATCCGCTGGGCACCGACCAGCTGGGCCGCGACTATATGTCCCGCCTGTTCTACGGCGCGCGCATTTCGCTGTTGATCGGCATCAGCGTGGCGCTGATCTCGGGGCTGATCGGCACCGCCATGGGCATGGCCGCCGGCTACTTCGGCGGCAAGGTCGACATGGCGGTGTCGTTCCTGATCACGACCCGGCTGTCGATGCCCGTCATCCTGGTGGCGCTGGCCACCGTGGCCATCGTCGGCGGCTCGCTGTGGGTGGTGATCCTGGTGCTGGGCCTGTTGAAATGGGACCGCTACGCCGTCGTCATGCGCAGCGCCACGCAGCAGGTGCGGTCGCTGGAGTATGTGGCCGCGGCGCAAGCCGCGGGTGCATCCACGTGGCGCATCGTGTGGGGCGAGGTCCTGCCCAACGTCGTGCCGCAACTGATCGTCATCGCCACCCTGGAAGCCGCCAGCGCCATCCTGCTGGAGGCCTCGCTCTCGTTCCTGGGCCTGGGCGTGCAGCCGCCGTTGCCGTCCTGGGGCCTGATGATTTCCGAAGCCAAGGCCTACATGTTCTTCTCGTTCTGGCTGATCGCCATCCCGGGCTCGGCGCTGGCGCTGCTGATCTTCGCGATCAACCTGGCCGGCGACGGGTTGCATCAACTGCTGACGCCTGAAGAGAGGGCCTGACCATGAACGACAACGAAATCGTCCTGGACGTGCAAGGACTGACGGTCGACATCGCCACGCCGCGCGGGCCCCTGCATGCGGTGCGCGACGTGTCCTTCCAGGTGCGGCGTGGCGAAACGCTGTGCCTGGTGGGCGAATCCGGCTGCGGCAAGTCGATGACCTCGCTGGCCATCATGGGGCTGCTGCCCAAGGCCGCCCAGCGCAGCACGCGCCGGCTGTCGGTATTGGGCGAAGACCTGTCGGCCGCGCGCGGCCGCCGCATCAACGCCTTGCGCGGCAGCAAGATGGCGATGATCTTCCAGGAACCGATGACGGCATTGAACCCCGCCTACGCCATCGGCGAACAACTCACCGAACACTACATCCATCACCGCCATGCCACCAAGCAGCAGGCGCGCGACCGCGCCGTCGAGCTGCTGGAGAAAGTCGGCATCGCGTCCGCCGGCCAGCGGCTGACGCAGTACCCGCACCAGTTGTCCGGCGGCCTGCGCCAGCGCGTGATGATCGCGATGGCGCTGATGTGCGGCCCTGAACTGCTCATCGCCGACGAGCCCAGCACGGCGCTGGACGTCACCATCCAGGCGCAGATCCTGCGCCTCTTGGCCGACTTGCAGGCCGAACTGGGCATCGCCATGGTGCTGATCACCCATGACCTGGGCGTGGTGGCGCGCATCGCGCGGCAAGTCGCCGTGATGTATGCGGGCCAGATCGTCGAGGAAGGCCCGGTTGAAAGCATCTTCGCCACCCCGCGCCACCCCTACACGCAGGGGCTGCTGGGCTGTATCCCCGTTCCCGGCCGCACGCCGCCCGGCGAATCGCTGGGCACCATCCCCGGCGTCGTGCCGTCGCTGGTAGGCGACCTGCGCGGCTGCGCCTTCGCCGACCGGTGCCGCTATGCCGAGCCCCAGTGCCGCGACACGATCCCCGTCTACGGCCACCCGCCCGAACAGCAATGGCGCTGCATCCGCCAAGAGGAAGGAGTCCCGGCATGACCGCGCTCTTGCAAGCCGACGCCGTCAGCCGGCAGTTCTCGATCCGCGCTGGGCTATTCCGCCCGCGCAGCACGCTGCATGCCGTCAACGGCGTGGATCTCGCCGTCGAACGCGGCGCGGTGCTGGGCATCGTGGGCGAATCCGGTTGCGGCAAGTCCACGCTGGCCCGCATGCTGCTGGGCTTGACGCCCCCCACCGAAGGCGCCATCAAGCTGGACGGCCGGGACATCCGGCAGATGGACCGCCGCGCGCTCGCCCGCCGGGTGCAGCCGATCTTCCAGGACCCGTATTCGTCCTTGAACCCGCGCCGCTCCATCGCGTCGATCGTGTCGTTGCCGCTGGAGGTGCACGGCATCCCCAACCCCAAGCTGCATAGGGCGATCGAGATGCTGGAACGGGTCGGGCTGCCGCCGCGCCTGGCGCACAACACGCCGGGGCAATTGTCCGGCGGACAGCGGCAACGCGTGGCCATCGCCCGGGCGCTGGTCATGCACCCCGAGATCGTCATCTGCGACGAACCCACCTCGGCGCTGGACGTCTCGGTGCAGGCGCAGATCATGAACCTGCTGATGGACCTGCGGCGCGAGTTCAACCTGACCTACGTCTTCATCAGCCATAACCTGGCGGTGGTGGAGCATATCGCCACGCACGTCGCGGTGATGTACCTGGGCCGCGTCGTGGAGTCTTCCCCCACGGCGCAACTGTTCCATGACCCGCGCCACCCCTACACCCAGGCGCTGCTGGCATCGGTGCTGACGCCCGAGCCCGGTCTTGGCATCCCCGACATGGGGCTGGGCCTGTCGTTTCCCGACCCGCTGCATCCGCCGGCGGGCTGCCCCTTCCATCCGCGCTGCCAATACGCCATGGCGCAATGCAAGACCGACCGCCCGGCGCTGGCGCGGCGCGACGAATCCGTGGTGGCCTGCCACCTGTACCCGACCTCTTCCTCTCATCCCGACGGAGCCCGACCATCATGACCCGTGAGCAAGCCATCGCCCAAGCGGAACACTGTTTTGATTCGGGCGCGTTCCGCGCGCTGTTGGCGCGCCGGCTCGCGCTGCCAACGGAAAGCCAGAACCCGGACCGCGCGGCCGTGCTGGCCGACTACCTGGAATCCGAGATCCGCCCCGCATTCGAGGCCTTGGGATTCACCTGCCGCACGTTGACCCATCCGAAGGCGCTGGCGCCTTTCCTGTATGCCGAGCGCATCGAAGACCCCGCCCTGCCCACCGTGCTGGGATACGGGCACGGCGACGTCATCCGCGGACTGGAAAAGGAATGGAAAGAGGGCCTGTCGCCATGGGCGCTGACCGAGACAGAGGGCCGCTGGTACGGTCGCGGCATCGCCGACAACAAGGGCCAGCACACGATCAACATGGAGGCGCTTCGGCTGGTGCTGGAAACGCGCGGCAAGCTCGGCTTCAACGCCAAGTACCTGATTGAAATGGGCGAAGAGACCGGCTCGATGGGGCTGCGCGAGTTGTGCGCCGAGCACCGCGACATGCTGGCCGCCGACCTGCTGATCGCCTCCGACGGCCCGCGCCTGGCCGCCAAGCGCCCCACCATCTTCCTGGGCGCGCGCGGCAGCCTGAACTTCGACCTGAGCATCGAGGCGCGCGCTGGCGGCCATCACTCCGGCAACTGGGGCGGGCTGATCTCCAACCCCGGCATCCAATTGGCGCACGCCATCGCCACCCTCGTCTCGCCCACCGGGCAGATCCGCATCCCGGAATGGGTGCCGGCCGAACTGCCGGCCGCCGTGCGCCGCGCGCTGGCCGACTGCCAGGTCGACGGTGGCGCGGACGGCCCGGAAATCGAACCGGAATGGGGCGAACCCGGTTTATCGCCGGCCGAACGGGTGTTCGGCTGGTGTTCCTTCGAAGTCCTGGCCTACAAGACGGGCAACCCGGAAACGCCCGTCAACGCGATCCCGCCGCGCGCCTGGGCACGCTGCCAACTGCGCTTCGTGGTGGGCGTGGACCCGGACGACCTGATCCCCGCGCTGCGCCGGCATCTGGACCGCCAGGGCTTCCCGATGGTCAAGATCGCACTCACGCGTGAATCCATGTTCTGCGCCACCCGCATCGATCCCGACGACGCCTGGGTGCAATGGGCGGTGGATTCTCTGGAACGCACCTCCGGCGAAAAAACCGCGCTGTTGCCCAATCTGGGCGGATCGCTGCCCAACGACATCTTCACCGACGTATTGGGCTTGCGCACGATCTGGGTGCCGCACTCGTATCCGGGCTGCTCGCAGCATGCGCCCAACGAACACCTGCCGCCAGAGTTGCTGCGCCAGGCGCTGGGGCTGATGACCGGGCTGTACTGGGACCTGGGCGCAGGCGGCACGCCTGCGGTCGCGCGCTAAGGCTGGTCCGGCGCTCGCAGGAAATCGATAAAGCGCCGGACCTTCGCGCTGACGTGGCGGGTGTCGGGGTAGACGGCATACACCGGTTGCGGCGGCAGCGACATCGTCGGCAGCACCCGCTGCAACCTCCCCCGCGCCAACGGTTCTTCCAGCAGCCAGTCCGGCAGCGCGGCCACCCCGCAGCCGGCTTCGGCAAACGCCAGCAACGCCGACGCCGTGTCGGCATGCGCCACCGGCGCGACACGCAACGCGTGCTCACGCCCCCTGCCATCGGTCAGGCGCCACTGGGCGCGGCGCGCCGGGCGGTTGGCCAGCCAGGGCATCGCAGCCAAGGCCTCAAGTGTGCGCGGCGCGCCGTGCTCCGCCAGCAACGCCGGGCTGGCCACAACCACCAACTTGAATTGCCCGATCGGCGTGGCGCGATAGCTGGAATCGGCCAGCATCCCGACACGGATCGCCAGGTCCAGCCGGTCGCCGATCAGGTCGGCGTGCGCGGAACTGGCCTGGTAGCTGACCCGCAACGCGGGATGCCGCCGCGCGAAGGCCGCCAGCGCGGGCGCCACGATACGGTTGCCGTAATCCACCGTGGCGGTCACGCGCAAGCTGCCCGACAACGCGGCCTGCCCCGACCGCGCCTGATCCACGGCCGCTTCGGCCTCGCGCAGCAGGCGCGCGCATTCCGCATGGAATCCTTCGCCGGCCTCGGTCAACGCCAGCCGCCGGGTGCTGCGGGTCAATAGCGCCACCCCCAGCTCTTGTTCCAGCTGCTTGAGGTTGAAGCTCAGGACCGCTTTGGTCGTGCCCAGCGTGTCGGCAGCCGCCGTGAACGAGCCGGCTTCGACGACGGCGACGAACATCCCCAGACGATTCAGGTTGATCACGGGAGGATCCAATTGTCAAAAAAACACGAACAGTATATCTAGCCATTCGGCCTTCTTTCAGAACAGCGGCCTACCTAGAATGGCGCTCCTTATCGTCTTTGAAGCCCGCCATGATGGACCTGTCTACCCCCTGCCTGCGCCTGACGCTGGCCGCCCACGCCCTGATCGAACAATGGATCGGCCAGCCCGACGCGCCGGACCACGTACTGGCCGACCTGCTGTCGCGCTTTGCGCCCGGCTTCACCATGGTCGCCACCGACGGCCAGCGTCTGGCCGCGAACGCGTTGCCGGCCTTGTTCGCCGGTCTGCGCGGCGCGCGTCCGGGCCTGAAGATCGACATCGACGAAATGACGGTACGGCATGCGGACACGGCTTCGGTGCTGCTGAGCTACCGCGAACGGCACGCCTGGACCACAGGCGCGACACAGCGGCGCGCGACCGTCCTGTTCACCGGCGGCGCGGACGGCCTGCCGCAATGGGCGCATCTGCACGAAACCTGGGCGTGACCCGGGCGGGGGCGGGCATGGCCATATCCCCTGCAGCTATATGCAAGCGGGGAATAAATCGTTGGCGCGGGCGGCCTGAATCATTAGAGTCCAACGCCGTCCCGTCGCGCCGGCAGTCCGCCAGCGCGCGCCCCCGATACGAGCCGCTTTCATGCCCTTTCCCTTCCAAGCTGTACGCCGCACCACCCTGTTTGCCCTGACGCTGGCCATCGCCGGCGTCGGCGCCGCCCATGCCGAACAACGCGTCATCCGCATCGTCGTCCCTTACGGCACCGGCGCCGTCCAGGACACCATCGCCCGGGCCATCAGCGACGAACTGGGCCAGGCCTTGAACGCGTCCATCGTGGTGGAAAACCGGGCCGGCGCAGGCGGCACCGTGGGCACCTCGCAAGTGGCCCGCGCCACGCCGGACGGCAGCACCTTGGTGCTGGCCGCGGCCAGCCACAACATCGCCGGCTATCTGTACAAGAACCTCAGCTACGACCCCTACAAGGACTTCACGGGGGTCGCGTACCTGGGCAACACCGGCTACATCATCTTGGCGTCCGCCGGCTTGCAGGTGAAGAACACGGCTGAATTCATCCAGGCCGTGAAAGCGAAGCCGGGCGCTTACGACTACGCCTCGGCCGGCAACGGCAGCGCCTCCCATCTGGGCATGGCGTCGTTCCTGACCGCCGCCGGCGTCCAGATGCAGCACATCCCGATGAAGTCCACGGGCGACGCCGTCACGGAACTGCTGGCCGGACGCGTGCAGGCCGTCACCGCCGCCACCATCGGCGTCACGGCCTATCGCAACGACCCGCGCGTGACGTTCCTGGCCTATACCGGCAAAACGCGTTCGCGCTTTGCGCCCGACCTGCCCACCGTCGCCGAAAGCGGCTTGCCGGGCTACGCCTTCGATTCGTGGCTGGGCCTGCTGGCGCCCGCCGGCTTGCCGCCGGCCGAACGCGCCAAGATCAACGCCGCCGTCAACAAGGTGCTGGCCGACCCCAAGGTGCAAGCTCGCCTGGCATCGCTGGGCGTCGAAGCCGAAGCCAAGTCCCCCGAACAGTTCCAGGACCTGTTGAAGGCGGATTGGGAAGCCGCCGGCAAGCTGGTTTCAGCATCCGGGGCGCGGGTCGAATAACCTTGAGGCGCGACGGCGGCGGCCAAAAAAAAAGCCTCCGGCTAGGAGGCTTGGCGTGGCGGTTGCCGGTCGCGTTGGCGATCCGGGTCCGGGTCCTGTATGCCGTCCAATAGCAGGTCGGTGATGAATTCCGCCAACGCCTGCTGCTGCGCGGCGTCCGGCATCTGGCGCGTGAAGCGCTCGATAATGCCCATCAGCGATTGCGCGAACCAGTCGGCCGGAATTGCCGCCCGGAACAGCCCCGCCTGTTGTTCGGCGCGGACGTTGTCGGCGATCATCGCCACCAGCTCGTCCTTCAGCGCTTCGGCCGCCGCCACCTGGAAGAAGCCGATGCGCGTCAGGTTGGGATCTTCCTGCAAGATGGCAAGCAGGCCGCGGACCCCACGGCGGATTCGGTCCGACATTTGCGTGCCGTCCAGGTCGGCAGGCAGACGCGCCAGGCTGATGGCCTGCCGCAAGCGCTGCGCGAACATGCCGACCAGTTCGTCGTAGGCCGCTTGCTTGCTTGAGAAGTATTGATAAAAGACAGGCTGGGTCACGCCGGCGCGGGCGACGATGTCGCTGATCCGCGTTTGCTGGAATCCGCGCTCGGCGAACTCCGCCGCGGCGACCTGCAGAAGCTGTAACCGAGTGCGTTCACCTTTCGTGAGCCGCTTGTCTTGCAATAAAGAAGAGGGTCGTGCCGTAATCATCGCGAGAAAGTACTACCCTTCCTGGCTTTCCGCCAGTTTTTCTCAGGCCTGCCTTTCCACTTGATGTCAACATTGATACAAACGTTGTGCGCATGGCGCACCTGGCAGCCAATGATGGCGGCCGCGCTTGCCGCCACCGCCCCGGGGTGTGTGCCCTACCCGGTCTACAAGACGATGCAGCCCGCCGCGCGCGTCACCGTGATGGACACGCAGTCGCAGCCCCTGAGCGACGCGCGTGTCGTTCTTATCAGCAGCTCCTATCCCTACGGCCGGGAACGATCGCGCCTGGAAGTGCGGACGATGCCGACCGGCAAGGCAAGTTTCTCCGCGCAAACGGAATGGCGCGTTGAATCGTTGATGCTGCACGGTTCCGAAATCTATTTTTGGAATTGGTGCATTGAGAAGACGGGCTACGAGACTTACGAAACCCTGAACAATGCGGCGTCGCAATTCGACGACACACTGATCGTGCAACTGCCGCCCGGCGAATCGCGGTCGTGCGACAGGCCCTGAAGTCACTTGAAATGACCGTAGCGTTTGCAACATATTTTGGTGCTCGCGCAGCAGTAAAGTAACGCTATCGCCGTGGGTCTCTTATAGAGGCTGGTGCGAGGCGACTCAGGAGCAAGATCATGAAGCGGTTTACAGGCCGGATGGTTGTCGTGGCGTTGGCGCTTGCCGTTGCAAGCGCGCCCGTGATGGCTGGCGGACGCGGGGGCGGTTGGGGTGGCGGCGGTTATGGTGGCGGCGGCTATGGCGGCGGCTACCACGGCGGCTATCACGGCGGTAATAACTATCACCACCATGGCGGCGGCGGCAGCAGCTCGGCGGGCTGGTGGGTGGGCGGCGCCTTCGCGTTGGCGGCGGTCGGCCTGTTGCTGGCGGCTGACTCTGGCCCCAATTATGTGCAGACTGGCGTGTATGCCTCGCCGGGCGTGGCTTATACGAGCCCGCCGGTGTATGCCGCGCCCGTCTACGAAGCCCCCCCCGTCTACAGCGCCCCGCCCGTTGCCTACGCGCAACCGCAGCCGCAATACGCGCCCGTGCAATATGAATCGGCGCCCAAGGTCAATTCAGCCCAGGCCAACGCCACCAGCGAATGCCAGCGCTGGGCCATGAACCAAAGCGGTTACGACCCAGCCACCATTTCGCAATGGACCACGCAGGTGATGGTAGACACGTACAACCGTTCGCTGGATTCCTGCATGACCAGCCGGGGCTACCGCGCCAACTGAGACCGCAAGCAACCCCGGGCTTTCCCGATTGCCCCCACGCGCCGGCCTGCACACACTGCATGCCGGCGCGTTGCTTTAGACCGCCATCATCACGCGCGGCCATGCAGCCGCGCAACAAGGGGAAGCCATGTTGAAGTTCAAGCGGCTAGCCGGTCTGTGCGCCGTCAGCGCGTTATGCGCCGTCTCGTTCACCGTCGACGCGCAAGCTCAAACCCAAGCCGATACCAAGCCGCAAGCCATGACCATCATCGTGCCGTATGGCGCGGGCGGCATCGTCGACAACACCGCGCGCGCCTTTGCGCAGAAGCTGGCCGCCGAACTCGGCCGGCCCGTCGTCGTTGAAAACCGCGGAGGCGCAGGCGGCATGATCGGCATGAACAGCGTGGCCCGCGCCCACGATGAAAACACGCTGGGCTTTACTGCCGTCAGCCCGGTCACGCTGTCGCCGCACGTCATGAAAACGCTGTACGACCCGCTGAAGGACCTGGCGCCGGTGGCCGCCGTGATGTATTCGCCCGTGTACCTGGTGGGCGGCCCGAAATTCACGGGCAAGGATTTCAAGGACATGCTGGACCAGGCCAAGGCGGACCCCGACGGGCTGTCGCTGGCGACAGCCGGCGTCGGGTCGCTGGGGCACCTGATGCTGGAGCAGATCAACGGCCAGGCCAAGGTACGCATCACCCACGTCCCCTACAAGGGCATGGCGCAGATGGTGCCGGACGCCCTGGGCGGCCAGTTCACGCTGATGCTGGTCAACGCGTCCGCCCCCGTCAACACGCTGATCGACGAAGGCAAGCTCAAGCTGCTGGCGGTGGGCTCGCCCGCCCGCCTGCCCGGCCGGCCGGACGCGCCGACCTTTGCCGAACTGGGTTATCCCATGGCCAACATGACGTCCACCTTCGGCTTTTTCGCTCCGGGCACATCCAGCGCCGATTTCCGACGACGCATGAACACCGTCATCAACAAGGTCGCCGCCATGCCTGACATCAGCAAGCCGCTGACCGATGCCTTGAACATCATGTCGCCCGGCAGCGTCGAGCAATTCGCGCAACAGGTGCAGCGGGAATACACCGACAACGGCAAGATCGTAAAGGCCGCGAACATCCGCAGCGAGTGATTCGCCCTGGCGCGCGTCGGGGTCAGCGGCGCCAGCCGCGCCAGGCGCAAAGCAGCCCAGCGGCCAGCAGCAGGGTCGCCGGCACCACCCAGACAAATCCCGACGACGTGTAGACCACCTGGTCGTCGGGATCGTAGTAACGGCCCAGTTCGTTGAAATCCCACTTCAGGTAGAACGCGTACCAGACGTAGTAGAAGAACGCGGATAGCGGCAGGCACAGCGCGGCGGCGACACGCGCCGGCCACCGGCGGCCGCTGGCAACGGCGCCGGACCGCCCGGCGGGCGACCCGAGCCGCCCGGTCAGCACCAGGACTGCCAGCAGCGCCAGGACCCCGACGCCCGCGCTAATCCACATGCTGCGCCTCCCATTGCGCAAGAAAGGCCTGAGCCTCGCCCCATTGCTTTTCGCTGAAGACCTGCACGCCCGCCCGCGTCAGCAACTCCGCCGTCACGCCCACGCCCGGCTGGCGGCGGCCCGCGAAATGGCCGTCGTACACATAGCCGCTGCCGCAGGACGGGCTGCCTTCTTTGAGCACGGCGAGACGGATGCCGCGCTCCCGCGCCGCCGCCAACGCCGCCTGGGCGCCCTGCACGAACGGCAGCGTGACGTCTTCGCCCGTCACCGCCACGACTCGGGCGCCAGCATCCAGCACCGCTGCGGCCCCCTTGCCGGGTTCGATCTCGGCAGGCGGCCGGGGAATGGGCATGCCCCCGGCCACCTCCGGACAGACCGGCACGACGCGGCCTTCGGCCAGCCATTGCGCCAGCACGGCGTCGCCGTTCGGCACGCCGCGCCCGTCGTAGCGGACGGGATTGCCAAGCAGGCAGGAACTGATCAATACGTATTGCATGGAAAATCCGGCAGCCAGAAAGCCAAGGGGCGGCCCGAACACCGCGGCGCAGGCCCAAAACGTGGAATCATAGTCCACCGGCGCCCTGCACTTTTGCCCGCCTACTTGCCTTGGTCCACGCCGCTTTCCACCGCCAGCATCCAGGCGCGTAACGCCGCATCCTTGACCTGCAGGATCTCGAACAGGCCCAACGCCCGCAGCGCCGGCAGCGCGTCCTGGATATCGCGCCGGGCCGCGTCCACCGCCTGTTGCGCCGCCTGGGAGTCCAGGCACACCCGCGCGTTCGCCAGGAAAGCGCCCACCGTCCCCTTGCGTACGGTTACGCCGTTGAAGTCTCCTTGGTCTACGCCGTCCGGCAAAACGTCCTGTGCTTGCATGGTTCGCTCCTGAGTGTTGGGCACAAGCGCTACGATAGACGTTGCCGACTGGCATTTCTGCGGTGTTTCTGACATTCAATACGGTATTTCGGCCACATGAAAATCTTGGCTCCGCCCCCGCCCTTGCTCGCGCCCGAACGCGCCCGTTCGCGGCACGGCCCCCCTCTGATCGCCGTCCGCCGCGCAGACGGCGCATTGCGCGACACGGCCATGCATCGGCACGCGCGGGGGCAATTGCTGGGCGCCTATCAGGGCTTGTTGACCGTCTACGCGGGGGAGCAGCAATGGGTGGTGCCGTCCCTGCACGCCGTCTGGATTCCGCCCGACCACCCGCATGGCCTGCGCTCGCATGGCCCTTATGCCGGCTACAGCGCCTACCTGAGCCCGGCCGCCTGCGCCGGACTACCCGCCTCGCCCTGCCTGCTGCGCGCTTCCGCATTGCTGTTGGCCGCCGTGGACCGCGCGGCATCGTGGGAAGCCGGCGCACGCGTTACGGCGCGCCGCCACATCGAAGCATTGATCCGGGACGAAATCCGCACGCTGCCACGAGCGGGCGCGGCGCTGGTGCTGCCGCGCGACCAACGGCTGCGGCGCCTGGCGTTGGCGCTGTCGGACGAGCCGTCCGACACCCGGCAGCTGGACGCATGGGCCAACGCGATAGGCATGGCGCCGCGGACGGTGGCGCGCCGCTTCCAGGCCGAGACCGGCATGACGCTCGGCGCATGGCGCCAGCACGCCCGCCTGATGCGGGCGCAGGAAATGCTGGCGGCCGGCGCGCCGGTCACTACCGTAGCGTTGGATCTGGGCTACGACAATGTCAGCGCGTTCATCGCCATGTTCAAACGCGAATTGGGCGTGACGCCGGGCCGCTACCGCGACCCGGCGATCTGAACCCGCGGGGCCTCAGGATTCCGAGGCGGCCGTCTTGCGCGATTGGCGCGGACGGCTCGCGGTCTTGCTGGCCGTCTTGCTGGCCGTCTTGCGGGCGGGCTTGGCGGCCACCTCGGTAGCGGTTTCAGCTTGCGGCGCAGCGGCCTCCACCGCCTTGGCCGGTTCGCCAGCGTTAGCCTGCGCAGTCCGGCCCATGTCGCGGTCGCCGCCCTTGGTTGCGGCCGTCTTGGTGGCGCTGCGGCCACGGGTGGCGGCACGCTTGACCGCCGGGCTGGCCGGCGCCTCCTCAACCTGCCTGGCCGGGGCGCCGGCGAACGGATCCGCCGCCTTGGCGGGCACCTTGCTGGCGGGCTCGCGGCGCGGTTGCTCGGCAGGTTCGACAAAGGTCCATTCGGCGATGTCCACGGCCGGCAGCGGCTGGCGAGCCTGCGGCAACGGCGTGGGCATGGGCGGCAGCCGCGAGGCCTGGACCGGCTTGGGCGCCTGCGCGCGGGCCAGCGCATCCGCGCGCATGGCCTCCAGCGCGGCCGCTTCCTCGGCCAGTTTCTTGGCGGTTTCCTTATCGGCTTGCGCTTGCTTGGCGGCGGCCACCTGCTTGTCGGCCTCCGCCTGTTGGTCGGCTTCTGCCTGTCTACCGGCCTGGGCCGGGGCCTCGGACGCTGCGGCCGGCGGCGCCACTGCCGCGGCTTGGGGCTCGGCGGATGCCGTGGCCGGCTCATTAAATGCCGTGTCCGACGGCTCAGCCACCGCAGCTTCCGCATGCTGGCTGGCGCCCCGACCCGACTTGCGGCCGCCGCGCGACTTGCGGGAGGGGCGCGGATTGGCTTCCTCTTGCACCACGCCGGCTTGCGTATCGTCGGCTTCGGCCTCAGCCGGCGCCGCCTGGCGGCCTTGCGCGGAACGGGACCCGCCATGGCCGCCCGAGCGGTTCACGGCCGGCGCGCTGTCGCCGCTGTCGGCGCTGTCGCGATAGACATAGGTGCCGGACTTCTCTTCACGGCCGACGTCCAGAAAGCCGCGCGACTGCGCTTCGTCCAGCAGATTGCCGAAGGCGCGAAAGCCGTAGTACGACTCGTTGAAATCCGGTTTGCGGCGCTTGAGCGCATCCTTCAGCGCCGACGCCCAGATCTTGCCGCTGTCGCCGCGTTCGGCCATCAGCGCCTCGAAGGTCTCGACGACCATTTCCACGGCCTGGGTCTTGCGGGCCTCGAGCTCTTCCTTGCGGCGGCGCTCTTCGTCCGGCGTCCGGCGCTGGCCGGTGTTGGCGCCGCCCCGGTTGTCGCGCCGCGCGTCGGCGGTGCGCTGGCCTTCGCGGGCCAGGTCGTCATAGAAGATGAATTCGTCGCAATTGGCGATCAGCAGGTCGGACGTGGATTGCTTGACGCCCACGCCAATGACCTTCTTGTTGTTTTCGCGCAGCTTGGACACCAGCGGCGAAAAGTCCGAATCGCCGCTGATGATCACGAACGTGTTGACGTGCGACTTGGTGTAGCAAAAGTCCAACGCATCGACGACCAGGCGGATGTCGGCCGAATTCTTGCCCGACTGGCGCACGTGCGGAATCTCGATCAGCTCGAAATTGGCTTCGTGCATGGGGGCCTTGAATTCCTTGTACCGCTCCCAGTCGCAATAGGCTTTCTTGACGACGATGCTGCCCTTGAGCAGCAGGCGCTCCAGCACAGGCCGGATGTCGAATTTTTGGTATTTCGTGTCGCGCACACCCAGCGCTACGTTCTCGAAGTCGCAGAAAAGCGCCATGCTGACGTTTTCGTTGGGGGTATTCATGTGGTTCTCCAATGCTGCGGCGGCTGTAGCGGCTGACCGCCAGATACCGCTCATGATATACATATCCGGCTACGCCACCCGCCGGCCGCTTTCGCAGCCCCACCCGCGTCCGCCCTCAGCCGCCCCATGTCCTACCCCGCCCTGACCACCCGCCGCCTTACCCTGCAGCCCCTTGGCATGGAGGATGCCGACGCCATCCAGCGGGTGTTTCCGCAATGGGAGATCGTGCGTTTCCTGGCGGATCAGGTGCCCTGGCCGTACCCGGACAACGGCGCAAACGACTACCTCGAGCATGTAGCGCTGCCGGCCATCCGCCGGGGCGAACAATGGCATTGGACCGTACGCACGCTGGACGCCCCCGACCGCCTGATCGGCGTCATCAGCCTGATGGACGACGAATCCCATAACAACCGCGGCTTCTGGCTGGCCCCGGACTTCCACGGCCGCGGCTACATGACCGAAGCCAGCGACGCCGTCACCGCCTATTGGTTCGAGGTGCTGGGCAAGCCGCTCCTGCGGGCGCCCAAGGCCGTCGCCAACAGCGGATCCCGCAAGATTTCAGAACGCGGCGGGATGCGCGTCGTGGGCATCGAAGAACGCGGCTTCGTCAGTGGCCGCCAGCCCGCGGAAATCTGGGAAATCACCCGGGATGAATGGCAAGCGTGGCGCCGGCGCCCAGCCTGAGCGGGCGAATCTGAGCGAACGGATGTGGCCCCATTTTTATCCTGGAGCCGCCCTTTCGCTGACCAACCCGTTAAGCCGGCGCTTACCGGCCCTTTCGCCCTCTTTTCCGGCGGATTGACTCGCGCGGGTCCTGGCTAGAATTTCCCGAAAATCCGGCATTCCGCGTACGGGGTGCCTTCCCTTTCGGGCAAGATCCATGAATCCGTCTTCCGTCATCGGCGCCGTCGTCGGCCTGCTTACCCTGCTGATCGTCGTCGCGCTGTCCGCCACCGACGCCAGCATGTACTTCAACCTGCCTGGCCTGGCCATCGTCCTGGGCGGCACCTGCGCCGCGCTGTTCATCGCCTACCCGCTGCCTGAAGTGCTGCGCATCTTCAAGCTGGTGCGCACCGTGTTCCGCAACGACCAGCACGACCAGCAACGCGACATCGAAGAACTGGTGTCGATGGCGCAACTGTGGATGAACACCGACGTCCACAAGGTCGAGCAAGAGCTAAAGAAGGTCTCGAACCCGTTCCTGCGCACGGGCGTGCAGCTGATCATCGACAACACCCCCGAAGACCAGATCATCGAGGTGCTGCAGTGGCGTGTCGCCCGGCTGCGCGCCCGCGAACAGGCTGAAGCGCAGATGTTCCGCGTGATGGCCACCTTCGCCCCGGCCTTCGGCATGCTGGGCACGCTGGTCGCCCTGATCAACCTGATGGCGGTGTTGGGCGACGGCAGCATGACGATGATCGGCCAGCATCTGGCCGTGGGCCTGATGACGACGTTCTACGGCATCCTGCTGGCCAACCTGGTCTGCAAGCCCATCGCCTTGAAGCTTGAACGCCGCACCGCCCGCCGCATCGAATCCATGAACATGGTGCTGCAGGGCATCTCGATGATGTGCGAAAAGCGCGGCCCGGCGGTCGTGCGCGAGACCCTGAATTCCTTCGTCATGCACGTCGAAGACGAAATCTACGACGGCGGCCTGGCCGCCACGACGCAGCCCAAACCCAAGACGGAAGGCCAGGTCAAACCCGCCGCCCAACCCGTCTCCATCACCCGTCCGGCCGCCGCGCGTCAATGAGCCTGATTTCCCCCTCCCTGGCGCAGCGGATCGAGCAGGCCCGCCAGGCCCAGTTACGCGCCCAGAAAGCGGCGGACAACAGCGGCTGGCGCCCCAGCCAGACCGACCGCAAGGATCGTTACGCCCGCTGGCACGTCGAAGAAACCGTGGAACAGGACTCCGAGAACTGGCTGCTGAGCTATCTGGACCTGATCACCCTGCTGCTGGCCATGCTGGTGGTGATGCTGGCCGTGGCGCGCCTGCACGGCCAGGCGCCTGCCGCCTCCGATACGCCGGTCGAGCTGGTCGGCACGCTGGCCACAAGCGGCCTGCCCAAGTACGACGGCGAATACGCCGAATTCGACGCCACGCCGATTCCTGCCAGCTGGGCCGAACCGCCCGCTGACGCCCCGGCCGCCGAAGCGCCGCCCGCCGACGACGGCGTGAAAGTGGCCGACGCCGCCCCGCCGCTGAAGGCGCCCTCCAAGGAATCGCTGGGCCTGGGCGACCTGGGCAAGTCGGTGGACGTGATCATCAACGAGCAGTCCGTAAGCTTCCGCATCAGCAACGAACTGCTGTTCCCCTCGGGCCAAGCCACGCTCAGCCCTGCCGGCCTGGATGTCATCAAGCGCCTGGCCGCCATCCTGACGAAGAACGAATACCAGGTGTCGGTGGAAGGCCATAGCGACCCGGTGCCGATCCAGACCCGGCAATTCGCCTCCAACTGGGAACTGTCCAGCAGCCGCGCCACCAGCGTGCTGCGTGAACTGGTGCGCGACGGCGTGTCGGCCCAGCGGCTGCGTGCCGTGGGCTACGCCGAAACCCGGCCCATCGAGTCCAACGACACGCCAGCCGGGCGCGCCGCCAACCGCCGGGTTGAACTGATCATGGACATCGCGCCGCAGCAGACGCCGGTCAAGCAAGCCCAAGCCCCGGCCCAACCTGCCGCCCAAGCGCACTGAACCGCCGGGGCCGGCGCCCCGCCCGTGCGACGCCGTTCCGTACACTTGAGGGCGGAAAACCTCTGGACGGGCAAGATGATGCAAACGACGGCACTGGAAAAGCAGCTGGATTTCCTGCGGGAGATCGACCGGCTGAAGACAGTCATCCGGCAATCGCCGCTGCTTGATGGCAGCCGAAAGGAAAACACCGCCGAACACTCCTGGCACCTGGCGATGTACGCCCTTGTCCTCGGCGAGTACGCCGCCGGGTCGGTCAATATCAACCGGGTCATGCAAATGCTCTTGCTGCATGACGTCGTCGAGATCGACGTCGGAGACACGCCGATCCACGGCGGGCATTCCGCACAACGGCAGGCCGAACGCGAGTCCCAGGCGGCAACGCGGCTGTTTGGCCTGCTACCGCAGGCGCAACGCGACGAATTCCTGGGCCTGTGGCAGGAATTCGAACGTGCGGAAACCGATGACGCGCAGTTCGCGAAGGCCCTCGACCGTTTTCAACCGCTGCTGATCAACATCCATACCGGCGGCGGGACCTGGACAGAGAGCGGCGTGTCGCTTGAGCAGGTTTTCTCGCGATATGGCCCCGCCATCAAAAAGGGCGCGCCCGACCTATGGACGGTGTGCGAGCGATGGGTGACCCGGCATTTTTCGGGCCAGAGGCCAAAAGGCGGCTAGCCAGCACGGAATCGATTTTCCAGGAAGACTCACGTAAGCTTTCGGGATCCACAATCGTGAGCC